>NZ_BCBT01000026.1:0-79460 GCF_001320965.1 Pseudomonas sp. NBRC 111143
CCCTAGACATATTCATTACCTGTCTCGCCCTTCCTGATGCCGCTAACGTCAGGAACGGGCTTCTGTTGCCGCCCGTTCAGTGTGCGGCAGCGCAAACAGATGAGGAAAGGATCGCCATGCGCCATACCACACTGCTCGGCACCGTGCTGGGCCTGGGACTGCTCAGCCAGGCCCTCCCTGCCCAGGCCAACAACCTGGTGTTCTGCTCCGAAGGCAGCCCGGCGGGCTTCGACACCGCTCAATACACCTCGGCCACCGACAACGATGCCGCCGAACCGATCTACAACCGCCTGGTCGAGTTCGAGCGTGGGGGCACCGCTGTGCAGCCAGGCCTGGCCACCGACTGGCAGGTCTCCGAAGACGGCCTGCGCTACACCTTCCACCTGCGGCCCGGGGTGAAGTTCCACCACAACAAGGACTTCAAGCCCACCCGCGACTTCAACGCCGACGACGTGCTGTTCACCTTCAACCGCATGCTCGACAAGGACCATCCGTTCCGCAAGGCCTATCCGACCGAGTTCCCCTACTTCATCAGCATGGGCCTGGACAAGAACATCGCCAAGGTCGAGAAAACCGACCCGCTCACGGTGGCCTTCACCCTCAACAAGGTCGATGCCGCGTTCATCCAGAACATCGCCATGGCCTTCGCCTCCATACTCTCCGCCGAATACGCCGAGCACCTGCTGGCTAGCGGCAGGCCCAGCGACATCAACCAGAAGCCGATCGGCACCGGCCCGTTCGTGTTCCAGCGCTACCAGAAGGACTCGCAGATCCGCTTCAAGGGCAACAAGGACTACTGGGCGCCTGACCGGGTGAAGATCGACAACCTGGTGTTCTCGATCAACATCGACCCTTCGGTGCGCATCCAGAAGCTGCGCCGCAACGAGTGCCAGGTCACCCTTCACCCACGCCCGGCCGATCTGCCTGCGCTCAAGCAGGACAGCAAGCTGCAGGTCATGACGCAGCCCGGCTTCAACCTCGGCTACATCGCCTACAACACCCAGCACCCACCGTTCGATCGACTTGAAGTGCGCCAGGCGATGGACATGGCGGTCAACAAGCAGGCGATCATCCAGGCGGTCTACCAGGACGCCGGGCAAACGGCAGTCAACGCCATGCCTCCCACCCAATGGTCCTACGACGATACGCTCAAGGACGCGCCGTTCGATCCGCAAAAGGCCAAGCAGTTGCTGGAGCAGGCCGGGGTCAAGCCAGGCACGGAAATCACCCTCTGGGCCATGCCGGTGCAACGCCCTTACAACCCCAATGCCAAGCTCATGGCCGAAATGCTCCAGGCCGACTGGAGCAAGCTCGGCTTCAAGGTCCGTATCGTCAGCTACGAGTGGGGCGAATACCTCAAGCGCATGAAAAATGGCGAACACGACATCGCCCTGATCGGTTGGACCGGCGACAACGGCGACCCGGACAACTGGCTTGGAACCCTGTTCAGCTGCGATGCCATTGGCAGCAACAACTACTCGCAGTGGTGCGACAGCCAGTACGACGAACTGGTCAAGAAGGCCAAGCAGGTCACCGACCGCGAACAGCGCACCCACCTCTACCAGCAGGCCCAGCAACGCCTCAAGCAGCAGGTACCGATTACCCCGGTGGCCCATTCGACGGTCAACCAACCCCTCAGCATCAGTGTGAAAGACTTCAAGGTCAGCCCCTTCGGACGCAACGTTTTCTCCGGCGTCAGCATCGATTGACCCTGTATCGCCAGACCGGGAGTGCCCCCACTCCCGCGACCGCGTGCAGCCCGGATTTGCCTGGCAATCCCAGGTGAACACCCGCAGTACCGCGTCACCGAGCCAAGCCCGACCCACAAGATCGGGCCACAGATATAAGAATAGAAAGGGAGCTTTAACCTTGAAACGAACCACCAAAACCGCGCTGGCCCTGTCCATCGGCGCCTTCTGCGCCGCCGCCCAGGCAGAACCTGTCAGCCAGGACTTCTACCCGCTGAGCCTCAAGTCGGGCAGCGAGCAGGCCGATGCCTCGGGCTTCTTCGAAGGCCAGAGCCTTTCCGGCAGCACCCGCAACTGGTACGCCCGCGAACGCGCCACCCGTGCGCCGCTGTGGAAGTACTACAAGAGCGACGGCACCCGCCACGACACCCACAGCCGTGACAACTGGGTACAGGGCACCATCCTCAACTACAGTTCGGGCTTTACTCAGGGTACCGTGGGCTTCGCCACCGAAGTCGCCGCCTACAACGCCATCGCCCTCGAGCGTGGTCGCGCAGCGATTGCCGGGCCGAACAACCGCACCCTGACCCATAGCGATGGCGACCCTGTCGGCCAGTGGAGCAAGGCGGGCCTGGCCAACGTCAAGGCGCGCATCTCCAACACCACCCTCACCGTCGGCCGCCAGTCCCTGGACACGCCGATGATCGCCTACATCGGCAACCGTGCCCTGCCTTCGAGCTTCCAGGGCGTGGCGTTGCACAGCGCCGAATTCGACAACCTGTCGTTCGACATCGGCACCTTCGACCGCGTCTCGCCGCGTACCGAGCAGAGCCTGAGCAAGTTCCGCACCGAGTACAGCGCCACCGGCGTGGAAACCGACCGTGCCAGCACCGCCGGTATCAACTACCAGCCGTTCAAGAGCCTGACCACCAGCCTGTACGCCACCAAGGTCGACGACTTCTGGAACCAGTACTACTTCGGCGCCAACCACGTGTTGGGCGACAGCGCGGTGCTGAGCCTGACCACCGGCCTGAACTACTACAAGACGGTCGATGCCGGCAGCAAGAAGATGGGCGATATCGACAACGATACCTACAGCCTGTCGTTCGGCCTCACCCACCAGGCGCACACGCTCACCGCCTCCTGGCAGCAGGTCAACGGCAACGAGTACTTCGACTACCTGCACGAAACCAACGGTATCTACCTGGCCAACTCCCTGCTGTCGGACTTCAACGGCCCGAACGAGAAATCCCTGCAGATTTCCTACGTGCTGAACATGGCCCAGTACGGCGTACCAGGCCTGAAGTTCAACCTGTACAACGCCCGCGGCTGGGGCATCGACGGTACCCACTACCGCGGTACCGCCTACGACGTGCGTGGCATGGATGGCGAGACCCACTACGAGTGGGGCATCGGCACCAGCTATGCGGTGCAGAGCGGCATGCTGAAGGACACCAGCATCCGCGCCACCTATACCGCTCACCGCGCCAGCAAGGCCCAGGCCGATGGCAGCCTGGACGAGCTGCGCATCGTCACCACCATTCCGTTCAACATTCTCTGACCGCCAACGCCACGGCCCGGGCTATCCGGGCCGTGACGTCTACGCTGGAGTCATTCGCAGGGAGGTTCCATGAAATCGCTACCGCTACGCGCTGCCCTGGCAGCGATCATCCTGGGCGCTGCCGGCAACCTCGCGGCCAAGCCCCTGGTGGTGTGCACCGAAGCCAGCCCCGAAGGTTTCGATATCGTCCAGTACACCACCGCGGTCACCGCCGACGCCTCGGCCGAAACCGTGTTCAACCGCCTGGTCGACTTCAAGCCCGGCACCACCGATATCCAGCCGGCCCTGGCCGACAGCTGGGAAATCAGCGCCGACGGCCTGACCTACACCTTCCACCTGCGCCAGGGTGTGAAGTTCCACACCACCGACTACTTCACCCCCACCCGCGACTTCAATGCCGATGACGTGCTGTGGAGCCTGAACCGTCAGTTCGATGCCAAGCATCCGTGGCACGACAAGACCAGCGTCGGCTACCCCTATTTCGAGAGCATGGCCTTCGGGCAACTGCTCAAGTCGGTGAGCAAGACCGACGACCACACCGTGGTGATCACCCTGACCCGCCCCGAAGCGCCGTTCCTGCGTGACCTGGCCATGGCCTTCACCTCGATCTACTCCGCCGAATACGGCGACCAGTTGCTCAAGGCCGGCAAGACCGGCGACCTCAACAGCAAGCCGATCGGCACCGGGCCATTCGTGTTCCAGCGCTACAACAAGGACGCCCAGGTCCGCTTCAAGGCCAACCCCGACTATTTCCGCGGCAAGCCGCCCAGCGAAACGCTGGTGTTCGCCATCGCCACCGACAACAACGTGCGCCTGCAGAAACTGCGGGCCAACGAATGCCAGATCGCCCTGTACCCCAAACCCGACGACGTCCCGGCGATCAAGACCGATCCCAAGCTCAAGGTCGCCGAGATCGAGGCCCTGGTCACCGGCTACATCGCCATGAATACCGAGCACAAGTACCTGAGCGACGTGCGTGTGCGCAAGGCGATCAACATCGCCTTCGACCGCCAGACCCACGTCGACCAGTTGTTCGGCAAGGGCAACGCGCTGGTCGGGGTCAACCCCTACCCGCCGACCATGATCGGCTACAACACCGCCAACAAGAACCCGCCGCGCGACCTCGACAAGGCCCGCGCCCTGCTCAAGGAAGCCGGCGTCCCCGAGGGCACCGCCATCACCCTGTTCACCCGCAACGGTGGCGGCCCGACCAACCCCAATCCGCGTTTGTCGGCAGAGATGCTGCAGGCCGACCTTGCCAGGATCGGGCTCAAGCTCGACATCCGCGTGATGGAGTGGGCCGAGATGCTGCGCCGTGCCAAGAAGGGCGAGGCGGACCTGGTCTCCGCCGGCTGGGCCGGCGACAACGGTGACCCGGACAACTTCCTGACACCAATGCTCAGCTGTGATGCCGCCAAGACCGGCGAGAACTATGCGCGCTGGTGCAACCCTAAGTTCCAGGAACTGATCACCCGTGCCCGCGAGATCATCGACAACGATGAGCGTGCCAAGCTCTATAGCGAGGCGCTGGCGGTGTACGATGAGGATCAACCGTGGATCAGCATGGCCCACCCGAAGATGTTCACGGCCATGCGCGACAACGTAGAGGGATATGTCATCAACCCTCTGACCAATAACAACTTCGCCACCACCAAGGTGAAGTAGAAGAAAAACATGACCGCCGGCCTCTGCAAGGGCCGGCGGCTGCCTTGACCGGCCGATGAGGTACCTCCGACGATGTTGAGTTTTATTGCCCGGCGCCTGGGCCTGCTGATACCGACCTTCTTCGGTATCACCCTGCTGACCTTCGCGCTCATACGCCTGATCCCCGGCGACCCGGTGGAAGTGATGATGGGCGAGCGCAGGGTCGACCCTGAAATGCACGCCCAAGCCATGGAACGCCTTGGCCTGAACAAACCCCTGCCAGCCCAGTACATGGATTACATCGGCAAGCTCGCCCAGGGCGATCTCGGCGAATCGCTGCGCTCGCGCGAGAGCGTGTGGAACGAGTTCACCACGCTGTTCCCCGCGACGCTGGAGTTGGCGTTCTGCGCATTGATCTTCGCCGGGGTCTTCGGCCTGTTGGCCGGGGTGATCGCGGCGCTCAAGCGCGGATCGTTGTTCGACCATGGGGTGATGGGCGTCTCGCTCGCCGGCTATTCCATGCCCATTTTCTGGTGGGGCCTGATCCTCATCATGTTCTCGTCGGTGAGCATGGGCTGGACGCCCGTGTCCGGGCGCATCGACCCGCTGTACGACGTCGAGCCGGTGACCGGCTTCATGCTGATCGACACGCTGCTGGTGGGCGATGAAGGCTCGTTCAAGGATGCGTTCATGCACCTGATCCTGCCGACCATCGTGCTCGGGACCATCCCGCTGGCGGTGATCGCCCGCATGACCCGCTCCTCGATGCTCGAAGTGCTGCGCGAAGACTACATCCGTACCGCCCGCGCCAAGGGCCTGTCGCCGGCCCGCGTGGTGTTCGTGCACGGCTTGCGCAATGCGCTGATCCCGGTGCTGACGGTGTTCGGCCTGCAGGTCGGCACACTGCTCGCCGGTGCCGTGCTCACCGAAACCATCTTCTCCTGGCCGGGCATTGGCAAATGGCTTATCGAAGCCATCGGCGCCCGTGACTACCCCGTGGTCCAGAACGGCATCCTGTTGATCGCCTGCCTGGTGATCCTGGTCAACTTCGTCGTGGATATCCTCTACGGCCTGGCCAACCCACGCATCCGTCATCAGCGCTGAGGGCCCCGCCATGACTAACCCGACTTCCAACGCTGTGACCCAGGCTCCCACCGCCGACCACAGCCAGCTCTACCCCTCCCCGTACAAGGAGTTCTGGCAGGCCTTCTCGCGCAACAAGGGCGCAGTGGCAGGCCTGGTCTTCATGTGCCTGATCGTGTTCTGTGCGCTGTTCGCCCCCTGGGTCGCGCCACACAACCCCAGCGAGCAATACCGCGACTTCCTGCTGACCCCGCCGGTCTGGCTCGAGGGCGGCACCTGGCAGTTCATCCTCGGCACCGACGAACTGGGCCGCGACCTGCTCTCGCGCCTTATTCAGGGCGCACGCCTGTCGCTGCTGATCGGCCTGTCATCGGTGGTGATGTCGCTGATCCCCGGCATCCTGCTGGGCTTGTTCGCCGGTTTCTTCCCGCGTCTGCTCGGCCCGTCGATCATGCGCCTGATGGACGTGATGCTGGCCCTGCCTTCGCTGCTGCTGGCCGTGGCCATCGTCGCCATCCTCGGCCCTGGCCTGATCAACACCGTGATCGCCATTGCCGTGGTGTCGCTGCCCTCCTACGTACGCCTGACCCGTGCCGCGGTGATGGGCGAGCTGAACCGTGACTACGTCACCGCCGCACGTCTGGCCGGTGCCAGCCTGCCGCGCCTGATGTTCGTCACCGTGCTGCCCAACTGCATGGCACCGCTGATCGTGCAGGCTACCTTGAGCTTCTCCTCGGCGATCCTCGACGCCGCTGCCCTGGGCTTCCTCGGCCTTGGCGTCCAGCCGCCCACGCCTGAGTGGGGCACCATGCTGGCCTCTGCTCGCGACTACATCGAGCGCGCCTGGTGGGTGGTGAGCCTGCCTGGCCTGACGATCCTGCTCAGCGTGCTGGCAATCAACCTGATGGGCGACGGCCTGCGCGACGCGCTGGATCCGAAACTCAAGAACGCCGCCTGAGGAGAGCGCCATGTCACTGTTGCAGATCAACAACCTGAACGTGCGCTTCGGCGACACCAATGCCGTACCCGTGGTAGACGGCCTCGACCTGTCGGTGGACGCCGGCGAGATCCTCGCCATCGTCGGCGAGTCCGGCTCCGGCAAGTCGGTGACCATGATGGCCCTGATGGGCCTGATCGACGCCCCCGGCCGCATCACCGCCGACAGCCTCACCTTCGACGGCACCGACATGCTCAAGCTCAGCGGTCGTCAGCGGCGCAAGGTGGTGGGCAAGGACATCGCCATGGTCTTCCAGGACCCGATGACCGCACTCAATCCCAGCTACACCGTGGGCTACCAGATCGAGGAAGTGCTGCGCCAACACCTCGGCCTGAAGGGCAAGGCAGCACGCCAGCGCGCGTTGGAGCTGCTCAAGAAAGTCGAGATCCCGGCCGCCGAAAGCCGTCTTGACGCCTACCCGCACCAGCTCTCCGGCGGCATGAGCCAGCGCGTCGCGATCGCCATGGCGATTGCTGGCGAACCCAAGCTGCTGATTGCCGACGAACCGACCACCGCCCTCGATGTGACCATTCAGGCGCAGATAATGGAACTGCTGGTCAACCTGCAGAAGGAGCGCAACATGGCGCTCATCCTGATCACCCACGACCTGGCAGTGGTCGCCGAAACCGCCAGGCGTGTGTGCGTGATGTATGCAGGGCAGGCGGTGGAAGTGGGCCAGGTGCCGGAACTGTTCGACATCCCCGCACACCCTTACAGCGAAGCGCTGCTGGCGGCGATCCCCGAGCACAGCATCGGCGCCGAACGGCTGGCCACACTGCCCGGCATCGTGCCTGGGCGCTATGACCGCCCCCAGGGTTGCCTGCTGTCGCCGCGCTGCCCTTATGTCCGTGACAACTGCCGGGCACAGCGTCCGGCCCTCGATCCCCAGGCCCACAGCCTGGTGCACTGCTTCTACCCGTTGAACCAGGAGGTGGCGTGATGACTGTCGTTCTTTCCGCCCGTGAACTGACCCGTCACTACGAAGTCTCCCGCGGCCTGTTCAAGGGCCATGCACTGGTGCGCGCGCTCAATGGCGTGTCGTTCGAACTGGAGGCCGGCAAGACCCTGGCCGTGGTCGGCGAGTCCGGCTGCGGCAAGTCCACCCTCGCCCGTGCCCTGACCCTGATCGAAGAGCCGTCCTCAGGCTCGCTGCAAATTGCCGGCACCGAGGTCAACGGCGCCGACAAGGCCCAGCGCAAGCAACTGCGCCGTGATGTGCAGATGGTCTTCCAGAGCCCCTATGCCTCACTCAACCCGCGGCAGAAGATCGGCGACCAACTGGCCGAGCCGCTGCTGATCAATACCTCGCTGAGCAAGACCGAGCGCCGCGACAAAGTGCAGAAGATGATGCAGCAGGTCGGCCTGCGTCCCGAGCACTACCAGCGCTACCCGCACATGTTCTCCGGCGGTCAGCGCCAGCGTATCGCCCTGGCCCGGGCGATGATGCTGCAGCCCAAGGTACTGGTCGCGGACGAACCCACCTCGGCGCTCGATGTGTCGATCCAGGCCCAGGTCCTGAACCTGTTCATGGACCTGCAGAAAGAGTTCAACACCGCCTATGTGTTCATCTCGCACAACCTCGCGGTGGTGCGGCATGTCGCTGACCAGGTGCTGGTGATGTACCTGGGGCGCCCGGCGGAAATGGGGCCGAAGGAAGATATCTACGACAAGCCCCTGCATCCCTACACCCAGGCACTGCTCTCGGCGACTCCGGCCATTCACCCCGACCCGCTGAAGCCGAAGATCCGCATCGCCGGTGAGCTGCCCAACCCGCTGAACCCGCCTGATGGCTGCGCCTTCCACAAGCGCTGCCCCTATGCCACCGAGCGTTGTGGCAAGGAGATTCCGGCGTTCAGGCAGGTCGGGACGCGGCAGGTGGCGTGTCACTATGCTGAGCAGTTCCTGTAAAGCGGCATAAAGCCGCTTCTGCGGGTTGTACAGTTGCGAGAAGGGCCGCATTAGCGGCCCTTTTCTATTAGTGCATGAAGATCGCGATCAGAATGATCACCGGGATTGGCACCCCAAGCATCCAGAGCAGAATCGAGCGCATGATGGTTCCTCCAGTCGTGAATTCGAATTAACGGACAACAGTGGTCGAAGCATGCAGGGCACGCGGGTCTTCTTCGACCCAACGAGCACGGTCACGCAGGCGACCACCGAACAAGGCTGCGAAGCTTGCGAAGAACGCACCGCACAGCAGGGCGATGAAGGTCCAGATGGCGGTCCAGGCCGCAACCTTCGCTGCTGTCTCGGCAGCTTCCTGAGCAGCCTGCTTGGCCTGCGCGGCATCCTGACGCGCCTCTTCATAGACTTGCTCGACGCGGGCCTGGGCCTCGGCCTGGGTCAGGCGAGTACGCTGGGCCACCAGTTGCGCCAGGTAGGTGCGATCCTCGGCAGCCATCCCGCCATCGGCACCCAGGCCGCGGATCAGGATCCGGCTGGCCACGCCATTGGCCGCATCCTCGCTCACCGCAACCGGGCCGTCGCCACGGAATAGACGATCCACGTAGTAGCCCATAGGGTCGGCGGCGCCTGAAGGCTTGCTGTTGTCATCGTTCATGGAAACGCTGGCCACGGCACCCGAGGCGGCAGCAGCACCCGCCGAAGCACCAGCACTGGCAAGCCCCCCTGCCGAAGACACGACCATCAACACCGTGACCAGGGTCGCGATGGCCCAGGACAGGAAACCATGGGCGGTATCGCGGAAATACACCTCGTCACCGTGCAGGTTGGCCCACTTCACTCGCAAGCGGCCAGCCATGTACCCGCCCAGCCCGGAGGCGAGGATCTGGGTAATCAGCAGCCAGACGATGGTGGATATCCCCAGCGCCTTGGCGCTGGCACCTTCGTTGGCCCAAGGCGAGGAGGCGGCAAAGCCAAGGCCCGCACCCAGTATCACGAGGATCAACGACAACGCAGCCGCAGCAGCGGCACCGGCGAAGATGGCAGCCCAGGAAACGCCCGAGCGGTTCGGGGCCTCGGAGACAGCAGTTGGCAGATCGGCAGTGGTAATCATGATTCGGCGCCTTATGAGGGTGAGCAAAACTTCCTTTTTGTTTGCCACTCGATTGGTGCAGCGGGCGTGCCAGTTGTGACAAAAAATGACTCCTAACTAAATCAAGCACTTAGGCAAAAAACACTTCCTAGGATCGTGCGAATCGCCCGAACCCACCCAATCGAACAGGGCGTTATGCAGTATCCACAGGCCCGGGGCCTCAAAGGTCAGATTGCACGCCCTTGTCGGCTGAAGCAGCCCGATGCATTATCGGCCCATGACCGCCACTCTCCTTCCAGACGGCCCCGCCCAGACCCCGCTCACTGCGGAAGTCGTCATGCGCTACCACTTGTGCTGGAAGCATCGTGACCTGGATGGGGTCATGGCGCTGTATCACCCGGAAATCCAATACCACGACTTTTTCCAGAACCGCGTGCTCGGCTTCGATGAGCTGCGCGAGTACGTGCGCGTCTCGTTGCCGCACGAAGCCGGGGAGGACATCGTCCACAGCGACCGCATCCGGGTCGACGGTTGCACAGCCTTCATCCAGTACCAGGTGACGGTCCAGGGCGGTGAAGGCCTGGTGGCTTTCCAGTCCAGCGAGGCGATCACGGTCAAGGACAACCTGATCTGGCGGGTCAATGAATACGGCACGCTGATCCGCCGCGACGGCAAGGGTGCCAGCGCGTCCGGGCCGCGTCCCGCCACCAGCCGCCTGGGTCTTTCGCCCCGCCAGTTGAGCACCATGGCCCAGGACCTCGAACACTATTTCCAGGCCCAACGTCCCTACCTTGACCCTGAACTGGACCTGCAGCAGGTGGCAGAAGAAAGCGGCTATAGCCGCAACCAGATTTCCTACCTGCTCAACCAGGTGCTCGGCCAGAGCTTCTACCGCTACGTCAACCAGGCCCGCCTGCAGCATCTTCTGGCCGGGCTCGAAGGCGCAGGCTGCCGAGCCCCCATCGACGAACTGGCTTTCGACGCCGGCTTCAATTCGCTGTCGGCGTTCTACAAGTGCTTCCGCGAACACACCGGGCTCTCGCCCAAGGCCTACGTGAAGCAGATTTCTCTGCGTGCACGCACGTAAGACAGCGAAGCGCCCGCACTACTAGCATCGCTCCCAGAACCTTGAACGGAAGTGGGAGCAGTACCTGATGCAAGCCTGGCGCACGATCAGCCTCTGGATGGACCAGCTCGACGAGCCGCTCGACGCTCGCCCGTCGCTGCAGCAGGACCTGGATGTCGACGTGTGCATCATCGGCGCCGGCTATACCGGCCTGTGGACAGCCTACTACCTCAAGCGCCAGGCCCCGCACCTGCGCATCGCCATCCTCGAGGCCAACACCGCAGGCTTCGGCGCCTCCGGGCGCAACGGCGGCTGGCTGATGGGCAACCTGCTGGGCGAAGACCGTCTGCTGGCCACCCTCTCCCCACAACAGCGCCGCGCCAGCGTCGACCTGCTGCATGCAATCCCTGACGAAGTGCACGGCGTGCTGCAACGCGAAGGCATCGACTGCGACTACCGCAAAGGTGGGGTCATCTACTGCGCCGCCCGCTACCCGGAGCAGGAGCGCAGCCTGCGCGCCTATCTCGACGACCTGTACCGCCAGGGCATGAACGAAGACGACTACCGCTGGCTCAAGCCCGAGCAACTGGCCGGCCAACTGCGGGTCAGCAATGCCTACGGCGCGATCTTCAGCCCCCACGTCGCCACCATCCAGCCCGCCAAGCTGGTGCGCGGCCTGGCACGCGTGGTCGAGGGCATGGGCGTGCCCATCTACGAAAACACCCCGGCCAGCGACTGGCAGACCGGTGAGGTGCACACCGCCCAGGCCAAGATCCGTTGCCAATGGGTCGTGCCGGCGGTCGAAGGCTACGCCGCCAGCCTGCCGCCGCTGGGTCGCCATCAACTGCCCGTGCAAAGCCTGCTGGTGGCCACCGAGCCGCTGCCGGAATCGGCCTGGGAGCAGATCGGCTTGAGCCAGGGCCAGGCCTTCAGCGAAGGCAGCCGCCAGGTCACCTACGGTCAGCGCACCACCGACAACCGCCTGGTGTTCGGCGCCCGCGGCGGGTATCGCTTCGGTGGCCGCCTGCGCGAGGACTTCAGCCTCAGCGACGCCGAGATCGAGCTGCGCCGCTATCTGTTCGGCGAGCTGTTCCCACACCTGAAGAACGTGCGCATCACCCACTCCTGGGGCGGCAACCTGGGCATGGCGCGGCGTTTCCGTCCGCACATGCTGTGCGACCGTCAACGCGGCCTGGCGCTCTCGGGTGGCTATGGCGGCGAAGGTGTCGGCGCCACCAACCTGGGCGGGCGCACGCTCGCGGCACTGATTCTCGGCCAGCACAACGAACTGACAGCCCAGCCCTGGGTCCACGACAACCGCCCGCTGTCGAGCCTGGCCAGTTGGCCGCCCGAGCCCTGCCGCTGGCTAGGCTACAACGCGATCATCCAGAGTTTCGTCCACGAGGACCGCACCCTCGCCAACCCGGCCAGCCCGGCCTGGCGGCGGCGCCTGGCCAGCGGCCTGGCCGGATTCATGGAAGGTTTCATGCACTGAGTTGCACCCACTACCACAAGAGATCCTGCAGTCATGAGCATCACCCAGTTCAAGCACACCGACAGCGCCGCGCTGGAAACCTCCAACCCGGTCGCCGTCCCCCTCGGAGAACCCGTCGCAGTGACATCGGTCACCTGCGTCGAGCGCAACGATGGCGTCGAAACCGGTATCTGGGAATGTACCCCCGGGCGCTGGCGCCGGCAGATCGTGCAACAGGAGTTCTGCCATTTCATCAAGGGCCGCTGCACCTTCACCCCCGACGGTGGCGAGCCCCTGGTCATAGAAGCCGGAGACGCACTGATGCTACCGGCCAACAGCACCGGGATCTGGGATATCCAGGAAACCGTGCGCAAGACCTACGTACTGATTTTCTGATCCGCTGATCGCCTGCCGTTCTTCGATAACAACAGACAAAGCAAGGTAAACCGGACATGCGCAAACTCCTCCTCGCCCCCCTGATGCTGGCTGCTGGCGTCGCCAGTGCCGCCGACTCGGTGAAGATCTACAACTGGTCCAGCTACATCGCACCCGACACGCTGCAGAACTTCCAGAAAGCCACCGGCATCGTGCCCACCTACGATGTCTACGACAGCAACGAAACCCTCGACGGCAAGCTGATGACCGGCAACTCCGGTTACGACGTGGTCTTCCCCTCCAACCACTTCATGGCCCGGCAGATCCAGGGCAAGGCCCTGAAGAAGCTCGACAAGAGCCAGCTGCCGAACTGGCAGAACCTCAATCCGGTGCTGCTCAAGGCGCTGGAGGTGAACGACCCCGGCAACCAGTACGGCTTCCCGTACCTGTGGGGCAGCACCGGCATCGGCTACAACATCGACAAGGTCAAGGCCGTGCTCGGCGACAAGGCACCGGTCGATTCGTGGGACCTGGTGTTCAAGCCCGAGAACATGGAAAAGCTCAAGAGCTGTGGCGTGGCCATGCTCGACAACGGCCCGGAGTTGCTGCCGATCGCCCTGAACTATCTGGGCCTGCCGCCGCACAGTCAGAATCCCGATGACTACAAGAAGGCCCAGGCACTGCTGATGAAAGTGCGTCCGTACATCAGTTACTTCCACTCCTCGAAGTACACCGGCGACCTGGCCAACGGCAACATCTGCGTGGTGGTCGGTTTCTCCGGCGACGTGCTGCAGGCCAAGAACAGCGCCGACGATGCGAAGAACGGGGTGAAGGTGGGTTACTCGATTCCCAAGGAGGGTGCACCGCTGTGGTTCGACATGGTCGCCATGCCGGCCGACGCTCCGGACGAGAAGGCAGGCTACGCCTACATGAACTACCTGCTGCAGCCTGAGGTGATGGCCGGCATCAGTAACTCGGTGCAGTACGCCAACGGCAACGCCAAGGCCGATGCTCTGGTCGATCCGGCGCTCAAGCAGAACACCATGATCTACCCAAGCGCGGATGTGATGGGCAAGCTGTTCGCCCTGGAAGCGATGCCGGCGAAGATCGACCGCATTCGCACGCGGCTCTGGACCAGCATCAAAGCGGGTAACTGAAGCTCCGCCTCCCCCCCGCAGACACCAGGGTGTCTGTGGGGGGTACAGGCGATTTCAGCGCACCACCGTCACCCGCCCGAACAGTGTCTGCGGCACGAAGCCCATCACCTTGCCCAACGACGCCAGCGCCAGCATGGGCTCCTCCACCGGGAAACTGCCGCTGACCTTGCGTTGCGCCAAGGCCTCGTCGAGCAACAGGATACGCCCCGGGTAATACCGTCCCAGGTCCTCGACCACCTGCGCCAGCGGCACCTGGTAATAGTTCAGCCAGCCCTGGCGCCAGGCCAGGCGACTTTCACTGTCCACGGCACTGATCGCCCCCGCCACGCCCTGGGCATAGTCCAGTTGCTGGTTGGCGGTCAGCTCACGCGCCACGGCGCCGGTAATCGGTGTCACCGCCACCCGTCCACTGCGCACGGTAACCTGGGCGCCGTCGCCCTGCCCGCGGACCTCGAACTGAGTGCCCAGCACCCGCACTTCGCCACCCGCCGCATCGACCAGGAACGGCGCGCCGGTGTGGGTCACCTCGAAGAACGCCGCGCCGCGCAGCAGGCGTACGCGCCGCTCGCCATGGTCGAAATCCACGACCACAGCGCTGTTGGCATCCAGGGTCAGGCGTGACTGGTCGGCCAGGGTGACCTGGCGCACATGCTCGTCACTGCGATAGTCGGCGCGCAGGTCCTGCAACCAGTATTGCGGCTGCCAACCGGCCAGGCTGCCCAGCGCCAGCACCAGACAGGCCGCTGCCGCCAGTGCCCCGCCACGCCGCCCCCAGCGGGCTTTCGGTCGGCGCATGGCCTGCAGGTAGTGCTCGAGGCCCTCGCGTTCCTCTGCGGCCAGACGCGCGGCGGGCGCTTCGCTCTGTTGCCACAGGGCCTGGGCCTCGGCATAGGCGGCGCGGTGCGCCGGATCGGCCAACAACCAGCGCTTGAACTCAGCGCCTTCGGCTGCCGGAGGATGCTCGTTGATGCGGCTCAGCCAGCCCAGGGCCATGCGCGACTGTTCGGCGGTGATCGGATAGGGCTGGCTCATCGACGGTCGCTCCCTGGCCTGCGCAATGGGGTAGCGGGCTCGGCGACACTCGCCTTGCACGCTTCGAGGGCGCGCATCATATGCTTTTCCACCGCACTCTGGGACACCTGCATGGCCTTGGCGATCTCGCCGTACTTGCAGCCGTGGATGCGGTTGAGCAAGAAGATCTGTCGCGTACGTTCCGGCAAGGCGCGCAGGGCCTGCTCGATGCGGCGCAGATCGTGATCGACCTCCAGCGCCTGCTCTGGCGCCTGGGCCGAGAGCGCCTCGTCGCTGATCGACAGCCCTTCGGTGACCCGACCGCGACTGCCTTCGCTGCGCAGGTGGTCGATCGCCAGGTTGCCGGCGCAGCGCAAGAGGTAGGTGTCGAGCGCCTCGACCTTGACCGCAGGCCGACGCCAGAAGCGCAGGAACAGTTCCTGGACCAGGTCCGAGGCCGTGGCACGACAGCCAACGCGCCGGCTGACCAGCGCCTCCATGCGTCCGCGCTGGGCCAGGAACACCTGCAGGAAGCGCGCCCGGCCACCGGCCTCGTCGAGGTCGGGCTCGCTCACGCGCCAAACACCGCCACGACCGGCGCCAACACCAGGCTCGCCGCCGCCAGGCTCAGCAGCAGGCGGGGTTGGTACGGCAGGCCGAACACCCAGAGGGTCAGCCCGGCCATCAACACGGCCGTCCACTCCACCAGCCCCAGCGCCCAGCCACGCAAGTGCACGGCCAGTACCGCCGACAGCACCAGCAATAGCCAGCCGGCGATGCGCAAGGCACGCAACTGGGCCTGCCGCGGCTTGCGGCCCAGCAGGTCAGTGAAGTGTTTTTCCATGGCCAGGCACAAGGCAGCCAGGCCGGCAAAGGTGAACAGGGCCAGGCTCAGCATCAACTCGCCTCCACGGTTTCGGTGCGGGCCTTGACCTTGGCCGAGCGCTTGGCGGCTGGCTTGGGCGCGCGCAGCATCTTGCCGGCCGCCCAGCCGAGGAACAGCCCGGTGGCCAGGGCCGTGAGATCGAAGCCGGCCATCGCCCAGTCACCGGCGATCAGCGAATGGTTCAGGCCTTGGCCTGTGGTCGCGGCATTGAGCAGCGGCAACCCAGCGAACACCACGGCACCCAACGCCAACTGCTCGCCCCAGGCGCGACGACCGGGGCGCAGCATGGCGTGAAGCAGCGACAGTGCCCAGACCAGGAAGAACGCATTGACCTCCCAGTCGGCGCGCCCTTGCAGCCCGATCGGCAGCAGGCGATTGGCCCAGAAGAACGCCGCCACGCCCAGCAGCAGGCCGCTCATGCTTGCAATGTTGAGGACCTCGACCAGGCGCAGCTCCGCAGGCATGCGCTCGCTCTTGGCATGCTTGAGCTGACGCTTGCCCAGCCACATCACAAGGCCAGTGCCGATCACCGCCGTGCCGGCGACACCGAAGATGAAGTACAACCAGCGCAGCCATGGCCCGGCGAAGTTGCCCATGTGCAGACCGACAAAGGTAAAGGAGGTCATCATCGCGGCGCTTTCCGGCGCACCTTGGGTCAGCAGTGCACCGGTGGCACCGTCGAAGGTCCAGTTGGCGCTGCGCTTGTACGCGACACTGTCGGCCGAGGCACGGTTCAAGGTGACACGGGCATTCTGGTCGCCAGGATTCTGCACCTGGATGAAGCCCATGCGTGCGCCTGGCGCTTGCTCCTGGACCTTGGCGTACAGGCTCGACAGTGGGACCAGCGGCGTGGCCACCCCGGCCACCTTCGGCACCTCGTCACGGCCGAACAGGTCGTTGAAATAACCGTTGGGGCTGCCATAGCTGGCCATGATTCCGGCCGGCATGACCATGTACATGAAGATCACCAGGCTGCTGTAGCTGATCATCAGGTGGAAGGGCAGTACCAGCACGCCAATGGCGTTGTGGCCATCGAGCCATGAGCGCTGGCCCTTGCCGGGACGGAAGGTGAAGAACTCCTTGAAGATCTTCTTGTGGGTGATGATCCCGGTCACCAGCCCCAGCAGCATGATGAAGGCACAGAAGGTCGACAGCCAGCGCCCCCAGGGGTGGGGCATCTCCAACTGGAAATGGAAACGATAGAAGAAGTCGCCGCCACGGCTGTCGCGGCCCTCGACCACCTCGCCGCTGGCCGCGTCCAGCTCCTTGCTGGTGAAGCCGCGTCGGCCACCGGCGTTGGGGTCGCGATAGCCGACACTCAGCGCCGCCTCGCGCTCGCTGGGCAGGCGGATGAACCAGGTGCTGGCATCGGCGGCGTTGGCTTGCAGGTAGCGCTGCGCCATCTCCAGGCTGGCCGCTGGATTCAGCGGATGGCTGTGGATTTCCGGTTTGGTCCAGTGGTTGATCTCTTCCTTGAAGTAGGCAAGCGTGCCGGTGAGGAAGATGGCGAACAACAGCCAGCCGAAGATCAGGCCGGTCCAGGTATGCAGCCAGGCCATGGCCTGGCGGAAGCCCTCTTTCATGGGTTCTTCATCCAGTAAGCCAGCCCGCCGATCGCGCCCAGCACCAGGCTCGGCAGCAATACGCCCAGCCAGGCGCGCAATGCGCTGCGGCAGGCGAAGCACCAGATGAAGGCGAGCAGGTAGAACACGAACGACAGCATCATCCCGGTCAATGCCGCATCGACCTGGGCGCCGGGCATCAGCAGGCTGACACAGACGCTGGCCGCCGAGGCCAGCAGGTAGCCGCCCAACAACGCAGCCAGGCTGCGCGAGGTCACAGCCAGGCGGTAGCTCAGGGGCAGGCCGGCGGCTTTGCTTTTCATGGGGCGACGGTCCGGGGCAAGGTCAAGAGGGTGCAATAGTAATGATTTCAATTCTCATAAGCAAAGATTGGAGATGAGCTGCTGCGATCCCTGTGTAGCCGGGTTTGCCCCCGAATACCCCGCAAGTCGAACAGGATTGCTACACCCTGTCGCCCGGAATACAATGCGAACAATTCTTACTCCCAATCGCGTCATCGGACGCCGGAGTCACCTCGGTGTCCAGTGCCCTCTCCTCCACCGTCGAAGGCCTCTACCACGCTCACCACAACTGGCTGACCGGTTGGCTGCGCCGTCGCCTGGGCTGCCCGCAGAGCGCCGCCGATCTGGCCCAGGACACCTACGTGCGCTTGCTCCAGGCCCGCGAAGCGCCACAGTTGATCGAACCTCGGGCCTTTCTCGCCACCGTCGCCAAGCGCGTACTGTGCAACCATTTTCGCCGTCAGGAGCTGGAGCGCGCCTACCTCGAAGCCCTGGCCCAGGTGCCCGAACGCCTGACACCCAGCGAGGAAGACAAGGCGCTGATCTTCGAAACCCTGCTCGAGCTCGACCGCCTGCTCGATGACCTGCCGCCGCTGGTCAAGCGCGCCTTCCTGCTGGCCCAGGTCGATGGCCTGGGCCAAGCCGAGATCGGCCGTGAACTGGGTATTTCCCTGGCGACGGTCAAACGCTATCTGCACAAGGCAGCCCTGCGCTGCTATTTCGCCCTGTGAGCACAGGCATCTCACCCCAGGTTGCCGAGCAGGCGGTGCACTGGCTGATCGAATCACAGGGGGCCGATTTCGACCCGGCCCAGCAGCAGGCACTCGAACACTGGTTGCAGGCTGACGGCGAACACCAGCGCGCCTGGGCGCACATCCAGCAGGTCAACCAGCGGCTGCGTGGCGCGACCTCGCCCGTGGTGCACGCCACCTTGCAGGCACCGCCCTCCCCGGCCCGGCGTCGCGCGCTCAAAGCGTTACTGCTGGCGGGCGTGGCCAGTGCCACCGGGCTCGGATTGCAATCACACAATCCGTTGCCAGGGCTGATGGCCGACTACCGCAGCCCCGTGGGCCAGCGCCGACGCCTTCCGCTGGACGACGGCAGCCTGTTGCGACTGAACACCCGCAGCGCCGCCGATGTGCGGTTCGATGGGCAGCAACGTTACGTGCGCCTGCTCGAGGGTGAGTTGTCGCTAGACGTCGCCCGCGATACCCGCCCGCTGGTGTTGCGCAGCGACGATGGCAGCCTGCACCTCGACAGCGGCCGCTTCAACGTGCGTCAGTTTGAGGGCTACAGCCTGGTCTCGGTGTTCAGCGGCATGGCTCGGCTACAGGGCCAGGTGTTGCTCGCCGGTCAGCAAGCCCGCCTGGCAGCGGGCCATTGGCAAGGTATCGGCGCGCTGGATCGCAACATCGGCGCCTGGGTCGATGGAATGCTGGTGGTCTCGCAGATGCGCCTGGGCGAGTTTCTCGCCGAGCTTTCACGCTATCGCCACGGGCAACTGGGCTGCAGCGAGCAGGTCGCCGGGCTGCGGATTTCCGGGTCGTACCCACTGGATGACAGTGAGCGGATCCTGGAGATGCTGGAAGTTGCCTTGCCGGTACGGGTGCGGCGATTCACCCGGTACTGGGTCAAGGTCGAGGCGGTTTGAGCCTGTGCCGACAACTATTTTCTTCCAACCTGAGCCATTTCGCTTCCCTCGCGTGACAGAGCAGGCAGAACCCTCCTTACAGGACCCGACCCCATGCCCCTGCGCCCCACGCCTCTCGCCATCGCCCTGCTGTTCGCCACCAGCCTGAACTTCGCCCAGGCTGGCGAACCGCGCGCCTACCACATCGCCCCCGGCACCCTGGAAGACGCTCTCAACCAATTTGGCCGTGAAAGCGGGGCGCTGATTTCGTTCGGTTCCAGCGTCACCCAAGGCTTGCGCAGCCCCGGGCTGGAAGGCCAGTACGACGTACAGCAAGGGCTGCAGGCTTTGCTGCGTGGCAGCGGCCTGCAGGCACGTCAGGAGGCTGACAATGCCTACAGCCTGCAACCGCTTGCCGCCTCCAGCAGCGATGCGGCGATCGAGCTGGGTGCCTCTACCGTGGTTGGCGACTGGCTGGCCGAGGCGCGCCAGGACAACGTCTTCGAGCATCCCGGCGCACGTGACGTGATCCGCCGCGAGGAGTTCGAGCGCAGCGGTGCCAACAGCGCCCGTGAGGTGCTCAACCGCATCCCCGGCGTCAATGCCCCGGAAAACAACGGTACCGGCAGCCACGACCTGGCACTGAACTTCGGCATTCGCGGCCTCAACCCGCGCCTGGCCTCGCGCTCCACGGTGCTGATGGACGGCATCCCGGTGCCCTTCGCCCCCTATGGCCAGCCACAGCTGTCACTGGCCCCGCTGAGCCTGGGCAACATGGATGCGGTGGATGTGGTACGCGGCGGCGGCGCAGTGCGCTACGGCCCGCAGAACGTCGGCGGCATCGTCAACTTCGTCACCCGCGCCATCCCGGAGGAGGCGACCTTCAAGGCCGCCATGCAGAACCAGATCAGCCCCTCGTCCAGCCACGACGGCTTCAAGAACAGCGCCAACCTGCTGGTCGGCGGCACCAACGACAACGGCCTGGGCGGCGCCCTGCTCTACTCCGGCACCCGCGGCGGCGACTGGCGCGAACACAGCGACACGCAGATCGACGACCTGATCCTCAAGGGCAAGCTGCAACTGGACGAAGCCAACAGCCTGCACGCCATGGCCCAGTACTACGAGGGCGAGGCCGACATGCCCGGCGGCCTGAGCAAGGCGGCGTTCGATGAAGACCCGTACCAGTCGACCCGCCTGAAGGACAAGTTCTGGGGCCGTCGCACCCTGGTCAACGTCGGCTACGACTACAAGCAGGACGATCGCCAGTTCAGCGTCAACAGCTTCTTCACCAAGACCCTGCGCAGCGGCTACCTCGACCAGGGCAGCTTCGTCTCGCTGTCGCCACGCGAATACTGGGTACGTGGCATCGAGACCCGCTTCTCGCAAGGTGTAGCACTGGGCGACAGCTGGCACGAACTGGGCGTGGGCTATCGCTACATCAACGAGGCCGGCCACGAACTGCGCTTCCGCGAACCGGTGACCGGCAACCTGCCGACCACCGCCAGCCGCAACGACCGCGACACCCGTGGCGCCACCGAAGCCCACGCGATCTACCTGGACGACCGCATCGACATCGGCCGCTGGACCATCACCCCCGGCATCCGCTACGAGATGATCGACTCCGAGCAAAGCAACAAGCTCAGCAATCAGCGTTACCAGGGCAGTTACAACACCGCATTGCCGGCACTGAATGTCATGTACCACCTGACCGACACCTGGAACCTCTACGCCAACACCGAGGGCTCGTTCGGCAGCGTGCAGTACAGCCAGATGCCCAACCGCGTCAGCAGCGGTGAAGTGAAACCGGAAAAGGCGCGCACCTGGGAAGTCGGTACCCGCTACGACAGCGGCGACCTGCAGGCAGAGATCGGCGCCTTCCTGATCAACTTCGACAACCAGTACGAAAGCAACCAGACCAACGACTCGGTGATCGCCCGCGGCGAAACCCGCCACCAGGGTATCGAGACCAGCGTGCGCTACGCCCTCGACGGCCTGAGCCCGACGCTGGCCGGTTTCGATGTGCACGCCAGCTACGCCTTCGTCGACGCCACCATCCGCGAAGACGGCCCGAACAAGGGCAACCAGGTGCCGTTCTCCTCGCGCCACAAGGGCACGCTGGGGCTTGGTTACACCGAAGGACCATGGCAGTTGAACCTGGATGGCAGCTTCCAGAGCAGCCAGTACGCCGACAACGCCAACACCGCCAGCGAAAGCGCCGATGGCAGCACCGGACGGATTCCGGGCTACATGCTGGTCAGCACTCGCGCCGGGTATGACTTCGGGCCGCAGCTGTCGAACCTGAAGGTGGCGGTGGGGGTGAAGAACCTGTTCAACCGCGAGTACTACACCCGTTCGTTCGACGACAACAACAAGGGCAAGTACGTGGGCGAGCCGCGCACGCTGTATGTGCAGACTTCGGTAGCATTCTGAGGATGGACACTTGGGAGCGGCCTTGTGCGCTACCAGCCCGTGCACGGTCCTCGGCATCGGTACGGTACCTGTAGGAGCGGGCTTGCCCGCGAAAAAGACACCGCGCTGTCTGGCACGGGCTGCGCCCGTATTCGCGGGACAAGCCCGCTCCCACAGGGGGATTGGGCTGGTCTGTAGATTTTGAACAAGACAGTCGCTCCTGCAGCAACAGCTTCAACCCTGCGAATTGCTACAAAAAATTTATCGAAAAAGGGGCTTGAATTCGGCGCGCCAATCCCTGACCTTAGAGTCAAGAGGCGAAGCTTTCCCCAAGGGCCTCAAGGGCCTAGGCACGCCTCCACGCGAGCAAGCTGAATAAGGATTGAATCATGCAAATCCAGGTCAACAGCAGCAACCATATCGACAGCAGCAGCCGTCTGAACGAATGGGTCCGCAGTACGCTGGAAAGCACGCTGCAGCGCTACGAGGACGACCTCACCCGCATCGAGGTCCACTTGCGTGACGAGAACGGCGACAAGCCCGGCCCGCATGACAAACGCTGCCAGATGGAGGCTCGCCCCAAAGGTCATCAACCGATTTCCGTCAGCCATACCGCCACCTCGCTGGACCATGCGATCGACGGTGCGGCCAGCAAGCTGAACAATGCGCTGGAACATTTCTACGGCAAGCTGCGCAGCAAGCGCAGCGTGGTGCAGCACACTGAAGAAGAGTGATCGGTGACACACAGACGCCCGGTGCCTGGCACCGGGCGTTTTCGTTTCCAGGGTTTCGAGCCGGGGCAGGCCACAGAACTCATCATTTGATCAACGTCGCTGAACCATCCCCACTGTCTCCCGGTCAATCGGTGAACATTCTTTGCAGATGCCAGCCCATGACCAATCCCTTCGACCTCATCAGCGACGCCTTCGCCCCGTACTACCGGGTCAACCTGAGCATCGAGCGGCTCGACGGCAGCATCATGCTGACCCTCTCCAACGATACCGGCGTGGTCGCCAAGCGACTGATCAGCGCCGCCCAACGCAACGACCCCATACGCCTGCGCCGAGTGGTGGACAGCATTCGCCTGGGGCTGGCCATCGAACAAGGGGAAGATGCCCTGCAGGTGCTGGCGGCGATGACCGACAGCGCCGGACGCGATCGGGTCTGGCGGGGGGCTGGGATCGCTCGATAGGCCAGTGTCGATCTCTTCGCGGGCAAGCCCGCTCCCACAGGAAAGGAGCGAAGAGGTCAACACACGCCTCATCACTGCGGAAAGACAACCTCCCGCACTTGCACCGCACGCGGGATCAAGCGGTTTGCAAAGAACAGATCGGCAATCCGCTGCTGGGTTTCGATCGCCGCGGCATCCAGCGGGCGGATCGGCGCGTTGTAGCGATGCTCGAAATACAGCTCCACCACTTCACGCTTGAGCCCCAGCACCCTGGTCATGCCGTCGATGCTCTGCTCACGCTGCTCGACTGAAATCTTCTGCGCCTGGCGCAACGCCTCCAGCACCTTGTCGATGGTCGCACCGTACTGCTCGGTGAACGGCCGACTGGCAATGTAGTAGGTGCCGCTGGGGTGCACGTCCTCACCGGTGCTCAGGGTGCGGGCGCTACCATCGAGCAAGGCGGCTGCGTAGTAAGGATCCCAGATCACCCAGGCATCCAGCTTGCCCTGCTCGAAGGCCGGGCGGGCATCGGCGGCCGGCAGGTAGACCAGCTCGACATCGCTCAGCTGCAAGCCCGCCTTGATCAGGCTCTTGAGCAGCAGACTGTGGGCACTGGAGCCTTTCTGCAAAGCGATACGCTTGCCCTTGAGATCAGCCAGTGTCCTGGCCGGGCTGCTGCTCGGCACGATGATCGCCTCGCTGCGACCGTCGCTGGGCTCGATACCGATGTAGCGCAACGGAATACCCGCCGCCTGGGCGAAAATCGGCGGAATGTCACCAATGTTGCCCACGTCCAGGCTGCCACCGTTGAGCGCCTCGATCAGTTGCGGCCCCCCTGGGAACTCGATCCACTGCACCTGGGTGCCAGGCAACGCCTGCTCGAGCAGGCGATGCTCGCGGGCCAGGACCATGTTCACCGAACTCTTCTGGTAGCCGATACGCAGCACCTGCGGATCCGCCGCGAGGGCCAGGGTGGTGCCCAGCGCCAGCAACAGGGTGACAAGCATACGCACGATCATTTCAGGTTCTCCTTGACCTTGGCGGCCACATCGGCCGGTAGCCAGGCGCTCCACACCTGGGGCTGCTCACGCAGGAACGCTTCGGCGACCACACGCGGATCCAGGCGCTTCTCGGCCATGTGGGCGAGGGTCTGGTTGAGCAACGCCAGTGGCAGATCGACCTTGTCGAAGAACTGCACCAGCTCCGGGTAACGCGCATGGAACGGCGCCGAGACGCCGATCGACAGACGCGCCGGCAGCGAGCGCGTACCTCTGGGGTGCGCCTCGTTCGGGTTGGACAGGGTCTTCCAGGCCTCGGCATCGAAGGCCGGCTCTTCCAGTTGGACCAATTTGTAGCGGCCCAGCAGCGGAGTCGGCGACCAGTAGTAGAACAGCACCGGCTTGCCGCGACGGATCTGTGCGGACACTTCGGCATCCAGTGCAGCACTGGAGCCGGAGCGGAAGTTGACGAAACTGTCGGCCAGGCCATAGGCCTTGAGCTTCTGGCTGTTGACGATCTCCGAGGTCCAGCCGGTCGGGCTGTTCAGGAAGCGCCCCTGTTGCGGCGACTCGGGGTCACGGAACACATCCTTGTAGCGAACAAGGTCGGTCACCGACTTCAGCCCCGGCGCCACGGCCTCGATACCGCGCTCAGGATCGCCCTTGATCACGTATTCCGGCACCCACCAACCTTCGCTGGCGCCCTTGACCGTGTCGCCGAGGGCGATCACCTTGCCTTCGGCTTCGGACTTGACCCACAGCGGACTGCGCCCGGCCCACTCTTCGCCGATCACCTGGATGTCATCCTTGGCCAGGGCCGCCTCCAGGCTGACCGTGCTGCCCGGCAGGGTGTCGGTCGGATAACCGTAGCCCTTCTCGACCAGCGTACGCAGGATCTCGGTGATCAGGCTGCCGCTTTCCCAGGTGAGCGCGCCGAAATGGATCGGGGCTGGTGGGCTGGCCGCCAGCAAAGGCTGGCTGGCCAGGCCCAGGGCGAGCAGCGCGCCGCCCAGGAGTTTCTTCATCGCAGTCATGTGCAGTCTCGTTGTCGATCAGAAGTCGTAGCTGAGCCGGGTGTAGTAGAACGCCCCTTCCGGTGCCGAAGGCGCCAGGTAGCTGTACTGCTGGCCCGGGGTCTGGCGCAGGCGGGTGTTGAAGTCATCCGGCTTGCTGTCGAACAGGTTGTTGGCGCCTACCGAAACGCGCAGTTGCTTGGTGAACGCGTAGTTGACGTCCAGGTCGGTGATCCACTGGGCCGAGAAGGTCTGGTCATACTGTGCGTTGGTCGCCGAGGCTGCGTACTTGCGGTACTCGCCGTAGCGGGTCTGGGTCAGGCTGACGGTCCATGGGCCGTAGGTGTGCGTGGCGCCAAGGATCAGCTTGTCCTCGGGGTAGCCATGTTCGAGGAAGCCCTGGGCCTCGCGAGTCAGCACGTCGAAACCGAAGGGGTTGCCATGGATCTTCTCGATGGTGGTGCGCGCCTTGGTGTAGCCGGCGGTCAGCGCCAGGTCGCCATAGCGGTCCAGGCCCAGGTTGTACTTGCCGACGATGTCCACGCCACGGGTACGGGTGTTGGCGGCGTTGGTCATGAACTGCGCCCAGCTGTACTGGCCGAAGCCTGCAGCGGTGAGGATGCGTTCGGCGTCCGGGCCGGAAATGCCGCCGCTGTAGAGCAGGCGGTCGCGGATATCGATCTGGTAGGCATCGATGGTCAGCGACGCCTGCTCGGTCGGGCGCAGCACCAGGCCCAGCGAGTAGTTGGTGGATTTTTCCGGTTTGAGCGACTGCGCGCCCAGGGCCTGGGCCGCCGGATGGTCGACCGGCAGGATGCGGGTCAGCACCGGATTGCCATTGACGTCGACGTTGGTGGTGGTGGTCCATGAGGTGCCGATCTGGCCCAGGGTCGGCGCACGGTAGGCGCTGTTGAGGGTGCCGCGCAGGCCGACCTGCGGGGTGAACTCGTAACGCGCCGAAAGCTTGCCGGTGGTGGCCGAACCGAAGTCTGAGTAATGCTCGCTGCGCCCGGCCAGGCCTACCTGGAATTTGTCGGTGACCTGGTTTTCCAGGCCGAAATACACCCCGCCCACCTCACGTTTGTAGGTGCCGGCATCGTCCGGCGTCAGGCCCGAAGCCTGCACCCCACCCACCTGCACCCCGTCGATGCCGCCGAACGAGTAGGAGCTGAAATCGCCCGGTTGCAGTTCGTACTGCTCGCGACGGTAGGCCACGCCCGCCGACACCGTCAGCGGATGGGTCGACCAGGCCACGCCCACGTCACGGGCGTAGTCGACGGCCAGGTTGGTCTGGCTGTTGATCAGCGTGGCAATGTCGAACTTGGTCGGGCTGTTCACGCCATAGCTGGGGTTGAGAGTGTCGAACGCCACTTCGTCATGCTTGTCGCGGCCATAGGTGGCGCTGATGTCCAGGCGTCCGATGGCCTCGTCCTCGAAGCGCGAGCCGACGGTGACCGAGGCGTCCTCGTAGCGGAAGCGGTACTTGGGGATGGTGCCCTCGGGGTACAGCGCCTGCACGTTGTTGGGGTTGTCGCGCAACAGCGGCGGGGTGTTGTTGATCGACTTGTCCTGGCCATAGGTGGCGAAGCTGTACAGCCGCCACTGGTCGTTCAGGCCGACCTCGGCGTTGGCTGCCAGGTTGAACTTGTCGCGGCTGGCCCCGCCCCAGCGGTGCTCCTGCAACTGGCCGTCGGCGACGTACTTGTCGCCGATGTCGGTGGGCTTGGCGTTGACGCCGTTGAAGCTCAGGGTCAGGAAGCCGTCGCCCGGCAGACCCAGGCCATACCAACCATCGACGTTCTTGCGAAAGCCATCGCCCTGCCCGTACTTGCCCAGTTGCGTGTTGATCTGCCCGCCGCTGTCGCGCTCCTTGAGCACGATGTTGATCACCCCGGCCACCGCGTCCGAGCCGTACTGAGCCGAAGCGCCATCGCGCAGGACCTCGACATGGTCGATGGCGCTGATCGGGATCATGTCCAGGTCGACCGGCTGGGCACCAATGAACGGCACGCCACCGGAGATGTTCACCACCGCCGAGGCATGCCGGCGCTTGCCATTGACCAGCACCAGGGTCTGGTCCGGCGACAAGCCGCGCAGCGAGGCGCCCTTGGGGTTCTGGCCACGGGTGGCGCTCTGGTTCTGCGGGAAGTTGAACGAGGGCAGCAACTGGAACAGCGCCTGGTTCAAGGTGGTGGCGCCGGTCTTGACCAGCTCCTGGCTGTCGATCACATCGACCGGCGCGGCGCTGGTCAGCGCGGTGGCGTCGCTGCGCCGGGTGCCAAGGGCAATCACGCGGTCAAGGGTGGGTGCTGCAGCAGCGCTGGCTTGCCCGGCCGGTCCGCTGGGCGCGCGCCGGGCACTGGCGGCGGCGGTCTCGTCCTTGATGATGAAGGCGCCGCCCGGGCTGACCTGAAGCTGCAAGCCGGTGCCGCGCAGCGCGGCGTCGATGGCTTGCTGGGTGGTCAGGTCGCCCTCCACGGCCGAGGACGAGAAGCGCTCGACCTCCGGGGTGAAGGAGATCACCTGGCCGCTCTGGCGGCTGATGTCGAGCAGCACCTGGTCGAGCGGGCCGGACTTGATGTGGTAGGCCTGTACCGGCTCGGCGGCCTGGGCGGTGCTGATCAGCAGGCCAAGCAACGGGCCGAGGGCCAGGGCATTGCGCTTGAAGCGCGAGTGAGTAGCAGTGGTCTTCTTCTGGATACGGCGCACAACGATTCCCCCCAAGGAATCCATGACGCTGCCCCCCTCGGCAGCGTTTACAGCAGTGGTGTGGCGCGGGCACGCAGAATCTTGCAGATCGATTGGTTATGTCGTTAGAACCTGGAAAAGACCGCCCGCGATTCTGGCTCACACCGCCCCGATACTCAGCCAATACTCCCCATGCCGGCTCACACGAATCGGCAAGGTCCGCGCCAGTGCCTCGAACACCAGCTCGCTCTGGTCGAGCCGAAACAACCCACTCACGCGCAACCCGGCCACCGCAGGATCCAGGCGCAGCACGCCGCGTCGATAGGGGCGCAATGCATCGACCACCTCGCTCAACGGGCTGTCGCGCACTTCCAGCAGACCATCGACCCACGCCCCTTCGCCTGACCGCAACAGCTCAACCGAGGCAATGCTCACCCGGTCGAAATTCACCGCATGCCCCTTGCGCAACTGCACCCGATCACCACCCTGGCTGCTGATCTCCAGCACCCCGGCCAGTGCGCAGACCCGGCACTGCCCGGCACGCTCTGCCACCAGCAAGCGCGCCGATCGCGCACTGACCGTACTGCCCTCGATACGCACCAGAAACGGCCGCGACTCATCGACCACGGTCAGCAACCCCTCGCCACCGCGCCATTCGAGCACACGCAGTTGGCTGTCGAAGCGCACGTCGGCCTGGCTCTGGGCATTGAGTACCAACTGGCTGCCATCGGGCAGGTTCAAGGTCTGACGTTCACCCGTACTGGTGCTCAGATCGGCCCCCAGGTGCAGGCCAGACATCGGGTTGCCGATCAAGCCCGCACCCACCACCACACCGGCCCCGAGCAAGGCACGCTGGAGGAAACGCCGACGCCCTGAAGGCGCTGCCAGGGCGCGCTGCACCACACGGCCGTCGACGCCCTGGCTACGCGGCACCTGGAACACCCCGAGGGTGTTCTCAAGGCGCTGGCACAGTTGCTCATGCCGCGGGTCGGCGCGACGCCAGGCCTGGAACGCCAGGTGATCACGCGCCTCGGCCTGGCCCGAACGCAGCAGCACCAGCCACTGGGTCGCCTGCTCGATCAGGTGTTGCTGCTCATCGGGGTCGCGCATGTCAGTCCAGGGAAAGTTTCAGGCAACGGTTGAAAGCCTTGGCCATGTAGTCGCTCACCGAGCGCTGGGAGATCCCCAGTTCAAGGGCGATCTGCGGATAGGTCAGGCCGTTGAGCTGCGACAGCAGGAAGGTCGCCTTGACCTTGGCCGGCAGGCCGTCGAGCAAGGTGTCGATGGCTTGCAACGCCTCGATCATCTGCGCATGAGCTTCGGGCGATGGCGCCAGATGGTCGTCATCCTCGAGCAAGGCATCGAGGTAGGCGCGCTCCAGGTCGCGGCGGCGCCACAGCTGGTACATCAGGCGCTGGGCAATGGTGGTCAGCAGCGCGCGCGGCTGGCGGATCGGCTCCGGGACCGGCGCACTGAGCAGTTGCACGAAGGTGTCGGCGGCGATGTCCTCGGCGGCACCGTCACCCAGGTGTCGGCGCAGGCGTCCGCACAGCCAGGGGTAGTGGCTGCGGAACAGACTGCCGACATATTCGCCATGAGGGTTTTCGCGACCGGACATGAGGCTTCCATCCAGGAGTGGATACAAAGAGGTCCGGTCGTCCGGTGAGCGCATCCTAGTCTGGCCGCTTATGCTTTAAAAATACTTAAAAGTGATTTTTATATTCCGTTTTCATTATCCGAGAGTGACTAAACCAAGCCGCCTCGCTTCGTGCTCGTAATCCAGCAGCACTTGGTAATCGGTCGTCTCGACCGGTAGCACCTGATCGATGGCCAGGGTCTCGGCCACCGCCGGCAACTCGGCCAGGGCCTGGTTCATCGCGTGGCGAATCCACTCGGCCTCCTCGGCACTGCGCCAACCGGCAGTGATGTACGGCAGGCTCGGCCCCCAGGCGGTCTGGCCGAGGATGCGCAGGCCCTCGACCTCCTCACTGTGATCGCGCGCCAGGTAGCCGTAGGTGACGCTGTCGATGGCCGCCAGATCGCCTTGGCCCTCGCGCAGGGCGCGCATGCTGTTGCGGTGCCCACCGGTATGGCTGACGTGCAAGAAAAACCGCCCTTCACGCTGCAAGGGTGCCAGCGCGTGGCGCAGCAGATTCATGCCGGAGTTGGAGTCCGGGCCGTTGACCAGCCCGTGGCTGTCGAAGAACGCCGCCAGGTCCTGGCGCGGATCATCCTCGCGCACCAGCAGCAGGCTGCAGTGCTGACCTTCGCGCACATATGGCAGGCGATAGCGTGGCTGCCCAACCACTCGTACCTGCCCACGCAGCGCGGTCATCAACGGGTAGCCGCAGGTTTGGCTGAGCAGCAACTGCGGCGAGCGCCAGACCTGCAGCAACGGCTGCGCCCCCACCGCTTCACCCCGCGCATCGAGCAACAGAAGAATGCGCTGCAGCCAGGCAGCGCTGGCCTGGTTTATGCGCTCGGGGGCGACGTACATCGACAGGTCGACGAATCCCTGGGTCATGGCATGGCTCCTGTTCAGGCGAAGGGGTGGCGTGGGCTATCGATCGGCGCAAGGCCGTGGCGACGCAGCAGCGCCCCATAGCCCGGCACCAGGAAGTGCCCGCTGCGCAGCAGCCATTGCGCGCGGTGACGCTGGTAGACACGCGGGATGAAGTACCAGGGCAGGCCCGGAAGATCGTGGTGCACCAGGTGCAGGTTGTTGTTCAGGAACAGCAGCGACCAGAGGCGCCCGGCCTCGTTGATCACCGTGCGCTGCTCAGGCAGCGGGTGCGGCCGATGCTCGTAGAACGAACGCAGCATCGCCAGGCCAACGGCCGGCACGCTGACCAGGAACACGTAGTGCAGCACCGACAGTGCGCTGAACCGCGCAACCAACATCATCAGCAATACGCTGCACAGGCCGTGAGTCAGCCACATCAGCCAGGCCTGGCGATCACCGCGCCCCAGCCGCGCCAGCTCCTCGCGGGCCAGCCCGAACAGACCCAGCGGCGCGCCGACCAGCACACGTCCGGGGACCGTCTTGCCCAGCCACAGCACCCCTCTGTGCCACCGGGTGCTGCGCTGCCAGTGCCGGTCGCTCAGGTAGCGGCTTTCAGGATCCAAGCCCGGCAAGGTGAGGTCGTGATCGCGGTGATGAATCAGGTGGCTGTCGCGATACAGGGTGTAGGGATACCAGAGGGCAAAGGGCGCGTAGCCGAGCAACTTGTTCAGCCAGGGAAAACGGGTCGGGTGCCCGTGCAGCAACTCGTGCTGCAATGACAGCCACAGCACCAGCAGCGGGATCAGCAACAGGGTGGTCGGCCACACGCCCAGCGCATGGCTGAGCGGCAGCAGCGCCGTCCAGCCGCCATACACCACCGCCAGCAACAGCCAGGTCGGCCATTCGGTACGGCCGGTGAAGGTGCACTGAAGATGCTGCACGTCTTCGCGCTGGGCATCGTCGAGGTAATGGGGCATTGCGGCGTCCTGCGTGATCTCCGGTATAGGCTTGTGGCGTGACGCGGAGAAATCTTGCAGAACGATTGGTTATCAAAACCCCTTTCAACTAAATATTTGTCCATAAGGCAGGGCAAGCCGCCACCGCTTGCCCAAGTCGCTGCCGGATGGGTCAGACCTTGCCGTCGTCCATATCCTTGCCGTTGGCATCGATCGCCCGTGTCGACGGGTAGCGGTACGAGGCAAAGCGCACCACCAGGATCGCGAAGGCCAGCAGCAGGATGCCGCCACACACGTACAGCAAGCCAACGTCCGGCGCCTTGTGGTGCGAGACATCGCCGATCAGCAGGCGTGTCAGCGCGGTGATCGCCACGTACAGCAGGAAGCGGATCGGCATGTGGTTGGTCTTGAAGTAGATCCCCACCATGGCTCCCAGCTCGAGGTAGATGAACAGCAGCAGGATGTCATCGACACTGATGCCACCCTTCTCCAGCATCTCGATGAAGGTCGCCACGGCGGCATAGGCCGTGATCGCACCGATGCCGAACAGGGCCAGGTAGTGGAACGACTCGACGAACAGATTTCCCAGTGCGTCGGCGGGCGCATGCAGGCCCTTGCGCAGCTTTTCTGGCCATTTGGATTTCACGATGCAGAATTCCTCGATACGACATGAAGGATGATGCGCCACCGATGTGACGCTTGTGACATGCAGTTAAAGGGCCAGGCCCTGTACTTGGAAGGCGACCGATTGCCGCAAGGCACCTATGGGCTAGGCTTCGGCGCGTGCATCGGGGTAGATCAGAACGCCACTATCCGATTGCCAAAGAATCCGCTATGCTCGAAACTGTATAAAGATACAGTTGTCGTCCAACCCACATACACAAAAGGCACAGAGGTGATGAATGGCCGTCGAAGTGGTGTACCGCAGCAGCCGCGACCCGGAGCGCTTGTTCATGGATAAGGCCGAAGCAGACCGTCACGACAAGATGCTCGAGCTGGCCGAACGGCTGGCCGAAGTACTGCAAAAGGCCGTGCCGTCGCTGAGCGAGCAGCAAGTCGAAGAAGCGGGCATCTACATGGCCAAGAACCGCGACGTGTTCGCCCGGGCATTCAAGAGCCAGCCCGATGCGCTGGCTGAACTGCTCGAAGGCGAGGCAGCGGAATAAGGCACCTGCTGCAGCGTCTGCGGCTCCTGTACATCGGGGCGTGGATGCTGGAGCCAGCGCTCGCTCAACCGTACAACAGCCGCTCCGCCAGCATCTGCGCCACACGCGCAGGCGAGCGCTTCTCGGCCTGGGCATGGGCGAACACCTCGGTCAGACGCGTAGGGATACGCGCCAGATGCGCGGTGATGGTGCTCAGGTCAGCGCCTCGGTGGGTCAACGCCACGTAGATCAGCCCACCGGCATTGATCACGTAGTCCGGGGCATACAGAATCCCGCGGCTCTCTAGCTGATCGGCCACCTGCAAGGTGGTCAACTGATGATTGGCGGCGCCGGCCACCGCCGCGCAACGCAACTTCATCACGCTCTGGCCGTTGAGCACCGGCCCAACCCCACAGGGCGCGAAGATATCGCAGGGCGTGCTGATCAGCGCATCGTTGGTCACCGGATGTGCCCCGAACTGCTCCACCGCCAGCCTCACCCGCCCCGGGTCGAGGTCGCTGACCAGCAACTCCGCCCCTGCCGCATGCAACTGCTCGGCCAGTGCATAACCCACATTGCCCAGCCCTTGCACCGCCACGCGTAACCCTTCGAGATTGTCGCTACCCAGCCGTGCCATCGAGGTGGCGCGAATACCGGCGAACACGCCCATGGCCGCGTGCGGCGAGGGATCGCCCGAGGCCGTGGTGCTGGTGACATGAGGGGTGGACTGGGCGATGCAGTCCATGTCCAGCGTCGACGTGCCGCTGTCCACCGCAGTGATGAAACGCCCTTGCAGGCTGTCGACGAAACGCCCGAACGCCTCGAACAGCGCCGCGCGGTTTTCCACATGGGGGTTGCGCACGATCACCGCCTTGCCACCGCCCAGCGCCAGCCCGGCCAGGGCCGCCTTGTAGCTCATGCCCTGGGCCAGGTGAATGGCATCGCTCATCGCACTTTCATCGTCGGCGTACGGTAGGTAGCGACAGCCCCCCATGGCTGGCCCCAGTTGCTCGCTATGAATCGCCACCACGGCTTTCAAGCCAGTGGCGGGGTCGTTCCACAGGTGCAGGGACTGGGTACGGGTGCTTTGCATGAGCGCGAACATCGACGGGCTCCCCACAAGGTGCTCACATCAGTATAGGCAGCCGGCGACTGTCCAGGGCCTGGGCGGACCACTGGACGAATCGGTGCGCCAGAGCTAAAAATCTAGTGTGTGTGGAGAAGTCCGATGAACCCACGTAAAGCCTGCCTGGCCTGCCTCGACCGCATTCCGGTCGCCCTGTTGGAAGCCACCCTCTGGATCGCCGCCGAGCATGATCGCGAGGTCGATCCCGCCGCCTGTCTTGCGCAATTGCACGACCTGCATCGGGAAATCAACGCGCGCCTGCCAATGCTGCCCGTCGGCGAACTCGCCCAGCCACTGCTGCGTCAACTCAACGCCCTGGGTTTCCAGCAGGACGAATACCACCCGCTACGTCCGCAAGCGGCGCTGATGGACAAGGTGCTGCAGCGCCGTCGAGGCCAGCCGCTGCTGCTGGCGATCCTCGCACTGGAGATGGCCCAGCGCCTGTCGATCCCACTGGAGGGGGTGAACTTCCCTGGCCACTTCCTGTTGCGCGTACCGGGCGCCGATCACCTGCTCGACCCCTGCGGCGGTCGACGCCTGTACCCCGCGGATTGCCGCGAACTGCTCAACCGCCAATACGGCCCGCACATGACCCTGACCGCTGAACACCTGCACAGCGCCAGCCCGATGCAGATGCTGCAGCGCCTGTCGCGCAACCTGCGCCAACTGCACAGCAGCAACGACAACGATCTGGCTGCGCTGATCGATGCAGAACGGGTGATGCAACTGGGGCCAGTGCAGGTCTCCGATTACCTGGCCCGCGCCACCCTCTACCAGCACCTGGACTGCCCCCAGGCCGAACGCTTCGACCTGGAGCACGCACTGCTGTTGAGCGACGATCCGGTGCAACGCCTCAAGCTGGGTGAGCGCCTCGCCCAGTTGCCTTCGACAAACCGTTCAATCCACTAGGCTCTGTATGAAAAACCTTGATACTCGGTGATGCTGCGTTGAAAACAGCCTCGGAATGCTCATTTACAACCCGTAAAGTCGAGCGCGACTCCGACCGTTCCTCGGCTGTTTTCGCCTTGCCTGACCTTCGTCTCAAGGCTTTTCATGCAGACCCTAGCGCATCGACCTTGGCCGCCTGCGCATCGGCCTGCTTGCGCGGCGCACGTACCTGGCTGATCAGCAGCGCCGCGATCACTGCCGGAATCGCGCAGAAGAAGAAAATCCACTCCACCGGCATGTGCATGGCCAGCAGCAGGCTGCCGAACAACGGCCCGAGGATCGAACCGAAGCGCCCGACGCCCAGCGCCCAGCCGGCGCCGGTCGCACGAACCTGAGCCGGGTAGAAGTTGCTGACGAAGGCATTGAGTGTCAGTTGTCCGCCGATGATGCAGAAACCTGCAGCGAACACGCTCGGCACCAGCCAGCGCGGATCGGCGTGGTTCAACCCGACCAGCACGCTGAAGACTGCAGCGCCCACCAGGACCGCCGCCAGTAACCTGGCCTTGTTGGCCATGCGATCGGCGCACCAGGCCAGGCAGATCGCGCCGAAGGTCCCGGCAAACAGGAACAGCGAAGTCACCAGGTTGGCTTGCTTGAGCGCCAGCCCGCTCTCCAGCAACAGCGACGGCAGCCAGCTGATCATGAAATACAGCAGGATCAGGCTGACGAAGAAGGTACCCCAGATGAGCAGCGTCGGCCGGGCGAAGCCATCGCGGAACAAGCCCAATACGGTCAGTTTGTCTGCCGCCGGCTCATCCACCGCAAGCTGTGCCGCAGGCACTTGCCAGCCGGGTAGCACGCGCGCTGCCAGGCGTTGCAGACGGGCGTAGGGAGGTGCATCGCGCAACAGCCGGGGCAAGGACTCGGGCAGGAACATCACCAGGAAGGGGAACAACAGCAGCGGCGCCACGCCACCGGCCAGAAACACCGCCTCCCAACCGAACCTGTCGATGAAGCCTGCCGCGACGAAGCCACCCGCCGCGCCGCCGAGGGAGAAACCGCAGGCCGCGAGGGTCACCATCAAGGTGCGCAGGCGCGGCGGCGCATAGTCGGCCATCAGCGCCATTGCACTGGGCATCGCCCCGCCCATGCCGATCCCGCACAGAAAGCGCGCCAGCATCAGGCTGTTCAACGAGGTGGAAAACACCATCAGCAGGGTCAGGCTCGCGTACAGCAGCACGCACCACAGCAGCACCCTGCGCACGCCGAAGCGATCGGCCAGTGGGGTGACGGCGAGCGAGCCCAGTGTCAGCCCCAGCAGGTTGGCGCTGAACACCGGTCCGAACGCCGCCTTCTCCAGGTCCCAGTCCTGGGCCAGGGCAGGAATCACGTATCCCAGCACCTGGGCGTCATAGCCGTCGGTCACCAACAACAGGATCAGCAGCGCCAGCAGGCGCCATTGGTAGGAGGACACAGGACGCCCATCGAGGGCCGCGCGAAAGCTGGCTATCTGGTTGTGCATCGCAAGGTACCGGGTTGTTTTTGTTGTAGGGGTGCGAAGCAGCGTCGGCGCTGTGGGAACGGGATTGCCCGCACAAAGGCCGACGCCTTGCTCAGGGCGTATCCGGCTGGTTCGCCGGGTGCGCTTTGACGAAGGCTGGATGCTGCCCAGCCAGGGCGGCGACCCGACGAATACGCGGGTAGCCCTCCAGATCCACATTGAACCGTTCGGCTGCGTACAACTGCGGCATCAGGTACACATCCGCCAGCCCCGGCGTATCGCCAAAGCAGAAACCCTGGTCGCCGATCAGTTGCTCCACTGCCGCCAGCCCCTGGCCGATCCAGTGGGCGATCCACTGGTTGACTTGGGTGTCATCGTGCCCGAGCTGACGCAACTGGTTGAGCACGCTGACGTTGTGCAGTGGATGCACGTCGCAACCGATGATCGCCGCGACCCCACGCACCTGTGCCCGAGCGTCCTCGCCCTGGGGCAAAAGCGGCGTGTCGGAGAAGCGCTCTTCGAGGTACTCGATGATCGCTGGCGACTGCACCAGCAATTCGCCGCTGTCCGTGCGCAGCGCGGGCACCCGCCCCTGGGGGTTGAGCGCCAGGTAGTCCGCAGCACGGTGCTCGCCCTTGAGCAGGTTGACCGGCCGGGCCTGATAATCCAGGCCCTTGAGCGCCAAGGCGATGCGCACCCGGTAAGAGGAGGTGGAACGGAAGTAGGTAAACAGCTCCATCGCCCTGCCCTCTCAGTTGGCTCCGACCACCGTGCCACGGCATTCGCCGAAACCGATGCTGGCAACGCCATCGCGCACGCAACGCGCACGCAGGATGATTTCGTCGCCGTCCTCGAGGAACTTGCGCACCTCACCATTGGCCAGTTGCACCGGTTGCTTGCCGCCTTCGGTGATCTCCAACAGGCTGCCGAACGAACCCGGCACAGCCCCGGACAGCGTGCCCGAGCCGAACAGGTCACCGGCTTGCAACTGGCAACCGTTGACACTGTGGTGCGCCACCATCTGTGCCACGGTCCAGTACATGCTGCGGGTGTTGCTCAGGGTGAGGCGGTGCGCCGGCAGGCCCTCATCACGCATGCGCTCGGTCAGCAACAGCACTTCCAGTTCGATGTCGAAGGCGCCGCCGGCCTGGTCACGTTTGTCGAGCAGGTAAGACAAGGGCTGCGGATCGCCTTCCGGGCGTGCGGGTTGCGCACAGCGGAACGGCTCCAGCGCCTCGGCGGTCACCACCCACGGCGAGACGCTGGTGATGAAGCTCTTGGACAGGAACGGCCCCAGCGGCTGGTACTCCCAGGCCTGGATATCACGCGCCGACCAGTCGTTGAGCAGGCAGAAGCCGGCCACGTGCTCGGCTGCATCACCGATCGCGATCGGCTGCCCCATGTCATTGCCCTGGCCGATCCAGATACCCAGCTCCAGCTCGTAGTCCAGCCGTGCACACGGGCCGAAACTCGGCTCTGTCTGCCCGGCCGGGAGCGTCTGGCCCTTGGGGCGGCGCACGTCAGTGCCGGAGGGGCGCAAGGTCGAGGCGCGGCCGTGATAGCCGATCGGCACGTGCTTGTAGTTGGGCAGCAGCGGATTGTCTGGGCGGAACAGCTTGCCGACGTTCTTGGCGTGCTCGATACCGACGTAGAAGTCCGTGTAGTCACCGACCCGGGCCGGCAGGTGCAGGGTGCATTCGCCAGCCGGATGCAACGCCGCTTGCAACACGGCCCGATGCTCGCTGTGCTCGCCGAGCAGAACCTGCAAGCGCTCGCGCAGGGCCACACGGGCTGGGCGGCCGAGGGCGAAGAAGGCGTTCAGGGCGCCGCCGCGTGTAGCCTCGACAGCAGCCTTGGCCGCCCCCTCGAACACACCGGCGGCGAGTGCGGCCTCCAGGTCGAGGATGGCGTCGCCGATGGCCACGCCGCAACGTGGTGCCTGGCCCGGACGACTGAAGATGCCCAGCGGCAGGTTCTGCAGCGGGAAGTCGCGGTGCCCGTTGGCGTGTTCGACCCAGCTACGGGCAATGGCGGTCTGGTTCATCGGTCATCTCCGGTTCGGATTGAAGGTGCTCGGCAGCGTTGCCCAGCAACTGTCGTAGTCGGCCTGCAGTTGCGGGCTCTCGAGGGCCTGCTGGCTCGGGCGCAGCACCTGGCTGGTCTCGAACATGAAGGCCATGGTGTGGTCGATCTTGTGCGGCGCCAGCTCGGCGGCGATCGCCTTGTCGCAGGTTTCGGCATCTGGCCCGTGGGCGCTCATCACCCCATGCAGCGACGCGCCACCCGGCAGGAAGCCCTCGGCCTTGGCATCGTAGGCGCCGTCGATCAGGCCCATGAACTCGTTCATCAAGTTGCGGTGGAACCACGGGGGACGGAAGGTGTTCTCGGCCACCATCCAACGCGGCGGGAAGATCACGAAGTCCATGTTGGCCAGGCCGTGCACGCTGGTGGGCGAGGTTAGCACGGTGAAGATCGAGGGATCCGGATGGTCGAAGCTGACCGTGCCGAGGGTGTTGAAGCGGCGCAGGTCGTACTTGTACGGCACGTTGCTGCCGTGCCAGGCCACCACGTCCAGCGGCGAATGCTGCAGTTGGCAGGCCCAGTGCTCGCCAAGGAACTTCTGCACCAACTGCACCGGGCCATGGGTTTCTTCGTAGTGCGCGACCGGGGTGAGGAAGTCGCGTGGGTTGGCCAGGCCATTGCTGCCGATCGGGCCCAGGTCAGGGAGGCGTAGCGGCGCGCCGTGGTTCTCGGCGATGTAGCCGCGTGCCTGGCCATCAGGCAGCTCGACGCGGAACTTCATGCCGCGCGGAATCTCCGCGATCTCCAGCGGCCCGACCTGCAGCACGCCCAGTTCGGTGGCAATGCGCAGTCGCCCCTGCTGTGGCACCAGCAGCAACTCGCCGTCGGCATTGAAGAACACCCGCTCCATGGAGCGATTGGCGCCGTAGATATAGATGCTCACCCCGGCCGGTTTGTCAGCGGCCGCATTGGCCACCATGGGCAACCAGCCCTCGATGAAGTCGGTCGGGTCGGACGGGATTGGCTGGGGGTTCCAGCGCAGGCGATTAGGGTTCGCCGCAGCGAGCGGGCCGGCCAGGGGCTGACGCGCCAGGCGCTCGAAGCGTGGATGCAACGCAGAGGGGCGGATACGGTACAGCCAGGTGCGCCTCAGTTCGCCGCGCGCCATGGTGAAGGCGGTGCCCGACAGCAACTCGGCGTACAGCCCGTAGGGTGCTTTCTGTGGGGAGTTCTGCCCGACCGGCAGCGCACCGGGCAAGGCTTCGCTGGCGAATTCGTTGCCGAAGCCGCTCAGGTAGCTGAGTTCGGGGGAGGTGTCGCGGGTCATCGGGGCCTCCAGGCTCGGTGGAGCCATTGATGGCAGAGAGCTGCAGCCCCGAATCGGCTGATGGACCGACCACTGCCAGGGGCACACAGCAGATCTGAATTTATATTTATCGTAATCCGATTACGAATAACGTAATTTGCTCGGCAAGAGGCGTCAAGCTATAAAGTCGGCCAGAATGAATCCCGGAAGCGTCTTACGATGTCCAGAGACAAAACTGCAGCTGACAACAGCAAACAGAAGGTCCGTTCCGCTGAAGTCGGCACCGACATCCTCAAGGCGCTGGCCGAACTGTCGCCCTCCACCTCGCTGTCGCGCCTGGCCGAACACGTGCAGATGCCCGCCAGCAAGGTCCATCGCTACCTGCAGGCCTTGATCGCCAGCGGTTTCGCCGAGCAGGATGCGGCGACCAATCACTACGGGCTCGGGCGCGAAGCCTTGCGCGTGGGGATGGCGGCGCTGGGCAGCATCGATGTGCTGAAGGTCGCGGCCCTGCCGCTGTCGCAACTGCGCGACGCGCTCAACGAGAGCTGCTTCATCGCCGTGTGGGGTAACCAGGGCGCAACCGTGGTGAACATCGAGCCTGCGGTGCGCGCCGTGACGGTGGTGACCCAGATTGGCTCGGTACTGCCGCTGCTGAGTTCATCCACCGGGCTGGTATTCGCCGCTCACCTGCCAGAGCGGGAAACCATCGAGTTGCGCGACCGCGAACTGGCCGCACGGGGGCAACAGGTCGAGCACTACGTGGACCTGTTCACGCAGATCCGCACACGCGGCCTGCACCATGTTCACGGTTTGCTGATGCCGGGAGTGGATGCGTTGTCGGCGCCGGTGTTCAACGCCATGGGCCAGATTGCAGCGGTGATGACGGTCGTTGGCCCGACGTCGATCTTCCATGCCGATGAAGATGGCCCGGCCGCCCGGCAATTGCTGAGCGCGGCGCGCACTGTCAGTTGGCGGATGGGCTACGAAGCCTGAGATGGACCGGGGATTCAAGGCCCTGCACTGTCGTGATGCGGCCTGACTGTTTTTGGCGCACTTTTACCCGAAACGTAAAGGTGAATGTCACCCAGGGCTATTTTTCCCGTGGGATCAGCGGCTTATTCTGTCTTCACTGGCTGGCGCGAAAGGCACTCCCCCGTCGTTCGGGCCGCCACGTGTGAACGACGTTGATTTTGAAGCTCCTTGATCTGACGTCTCGATTGGCCGCTGCCGATGCAGCGGCCTTTTTTTGCGCTCGAAACCCACTATCCCAGCGGGTGCTTCTGCAGATTCGCCATCATCTGCTGCAAAGCCTGCAACGTATCCTGCGGATGAGTCGCCCCCTCGAAGTCGCCGATCTGCGCCCAATGCTCGGCCACCTGCTCCGGCGTGAACCCGCCATTGGGGTCGAATCCAACGCCAAGGCTTCGCTCCCATCGGACCTTGCCGACCCAGCCACCGCCCACTTCATACAACTGCCCCGTGTCCTGGCACTGCTCGCTGCCCAGGTACACCACCACCGGGCTGATCAGCTCAGGCTTGAGACGTTCGAACACCTGCGGCGGGATCAGGCCTTCTGTCATGCGCGTGCCCCCTGTGGGCGCGATGGCGTTGACCAGAATCCCATGCTTGCGGCCCTCGATGGCCAGGGTGCGGGTCAGCCCATAGAGGCCGAGCTTGGCCATGCCATAGTTGGCCTGGCCGAAATTGCCGTAGATGCCGGACGTGGAGGCGGTGAAGATCACCCGTCCCCAGTTCTGCTCGCGCAGGTGCGACCAGGCGGCGCGGGTCACCTTGTAGGCCCCCTCGACATGGACCCGGTAGACCTGGTCCCAATCGGCGTCCTCCATCTTGTGGAAGGTCTTGTCGCGCAGGATGCCGGCGTTGTTCACCAGCACATCGACCCGCCCGAAACTGTCCAGCGCCTGCTCGACGATACGCGCACCCTCGGCCACCGAATCATGGTTGGCCACCGCGGTACCGCCTGCGGTGCGGATCTCCTCCACCACCCGGTCGGCCGCCGATGCGCTGGCGCCTTCGCCATGGGTCGAGCCGCCCAGGTCGTTGACCACTACACGTGCACCACGGGCCGCGAACAGCAGTGCGTGGGCGCGGCCCAAGCCACCGCCCGCCCCCGTGACGATCACTACGCGGTCTTGCAGATTTACCGGCTCGCTCATGCTCAAGGCTCCAGGCAAGAATTGGGATACCTGGAGTGTCCGCCAGCCATCGGCGGCGGACAATCAAGCGCAGTGACGCTGAATGGCAGGCGATAACACAAGGCGATGATCGCTGCGCTCAGGACCAGGCAACCCGCTGCGGTATATAGCTCAGCGGCTGCTCGCGAAACGCCAGGTAATGACGCAGCACCTGCACCGGCGCTTCGGTGTGCGGATAGTGGCCGATCCCCTGCAACACCACGGTATCGGGGTCAGGCACCAGTTGCCGGTAGCGCTCGACCATGTGCGCACCCGACAGCGGATCGACCGCGCCATTGATCAGGCGCAACGGCACGCCCTCCGCCTGCAGTGCACCGATCCAGCGTTGTCGCTGTGTCTGACGCTCCGGCACATAGGCCATCAACTTGTGCAGGATGCGCGTCCCGCGGTTTGACACCATCAGGCTCCAGCAATCGTCCAGCGCGCTCTCGCTGGGGTGGGTGCAAGGGCCGTAGACCTGGCTGACATTGCGCACCAGATCATCCCGCCCGAACGAACGCGCCACCAGCCAGCCCAGCGGGCTGAGCAGCAGCTTCTGCACCAGCAGCAACGGACACAGCTCGGGGAACAGCGCGCTGTTGAGAAACGCACAACTGGCGATGTCGGCACGCCCTTCGTGATGGCGCGCGAGCAACTCCTGGGCGACGCTGCCACCGTAGTCGTGGGCCAGCAGGTGCACCGGCTGTTCGATTCTCAGGTGGTCAAGCAGCGCCTGTTGCAGATCGGCCTGCTCCATCAGGCTGTACTCGTGGTCGGCGGGCTTGGCCGAATCGCCGAAGCCGAGCATGTCGCAGGCCACCACGCGAAAGCGCTGCGCCAAGGGTGCCCACAAGTAGTGCCAGTCCCAGCTGGCGGTAGGGAAGCCATGTAACAGTAGCAAGGGCTCTCCTTGCCCTGCTGTCCAGTAACGAATGCTCTGGCCCCGGAAGGAAAAACTCTGTCCCCGGGTACGCCAGACGCACAATGGAATTTCGGCCAAAGGCATCGGAATCGTCCCGCTGATCAGGTGTTGACGGTATAGGGCAAGGCTGCGCTCATTGCATGTCACCTCGGCACTTGCATGTGCTCTCTATGTCGAGGCTGAGTCTAGTCAGCGCCTTGAATGGCGGAACTTACCTTGGCAGCCAGCTTGATGACCGTGCAGGACACTGGCACGAACGGTCATAGCAGGCAGGCGAGCAATGGCGCGGCGAACAGGTTGAGCAGGCCGGTCAGCACCATCACCAGCCCCGCCACCGAGCCCTCCTCCCCGCCCACTTCATGGGCGCGGCTGACCCCGGCGCCATGGGCACCGACTCCAAACAGTGCGCCGCGCGCCAGTGACGTACGCAGCGGCAACACCCGCAACAGCAGGCCGCCGAACACAGCCCCCAGCACACCGGTGAACATCACGAACACCGCGGTCAGCTCGGGCACACCGCCCAGGTCGTGGGCCAGCGGCATGGCGAACGGCGTGGTGATCGAGCGAGGCACCAGTGACAGGCTGACCGACTCATCCAGCGCCAGCAGGTGCGCCAGCCCCCAGGAACTGGAGATCGACGCCAGGCTGCCCGCCAGCATCCCCAGCAACAGCGCCGGCCAATGTCGCGCCAGCATCGCCCGCTGCTGCCAGATCGGCACGGCGAAGGCCACGGTGACCGGCCCCAGCACGCCGATCAGCCAATGGGTGTTGCGGGCATACTCGGCGTAGGCGGTATGCAGCGGAACCGCCACCGCCAGCAGCAGCGCCGGGACCAGCACCAGCGGCGACAGCAGATAACGGCCAGTGCGCCCATACAGCCAGCGGCTGAACAGATAGGCCGCCACCGTCAGCGCAAGCCAGAACAGCGACATCGGTTCAAGCTTCATGGCGCAGGCTCCACCGGCAGACCAGTTCGACCGTGAGCGCCGTGACCACCATCACCACCAAGGTGCTCAAGGCGATCACCAGCAGGATGCGCCACCCCTCGCTGCGCATCAGGCTGCCGTAGTCGAGCAGGCTCATCAGCGCCGGGATGAAGAACAGCAGCATCTGCGCCATCAACCAACCGGCGCCACGTTGCAACGTGCCCGGTTTCACGGCTCCCACGGCAAACAGCACCAGCAACAGCACCATGCCCATGACCCCGGCCGGGATCGGCCAGCCAAGCCAGGCGACGAGTTGGCCGCCAACCAGATACAGGACAAACAGCACGCACAGCTCGGCGAGCAGGCGGGGCAAGGCATTCGATACGATGGCTTTCATAATGGGTGTCCTCGGGATGGGCCCATTTTAAAAAGCCGCTGCCAAGGCCAAAAGCGAATTGTTAGACTGCCATCCATTCCAATCTGGAATTCATGCAATGGAATTCAAGCAACTGCGCAGCTTCATCGAAGTGGTTCATCGAGGGGGATTCACCCAGGCCGCACACACGCTGCACATCAGCCAGTCGGCGGTGAGCAAGCAGGTGGCCCAGCTCGAGGAAGACCTCGGCCAACCCCTGCTTGAGCGCCAGGGCTCGCAACTGCATCTCACCGCCGCCGGACGCATCGTGCTCGAACGCGGCGAGGCCCTGCTGCGCCAGCGCCATGAGTTGCTGACCGAACTCGACGACCTGAGCCAGATGGCCCGCGGCGAACTGCGCCTGGGTTTGCCGGTGGTCGGCGGCGAGGCCCTGTTCGCCAGCCTGTTCGCCGAATACCGGCGGCGCTATCCGAACATCACCGTGCACCTGGTCGAAGGCGGCAGCCGGATCGTTGAAGAGGGAGTCAGGAGTGGCGAGCTCGAATTGGGTGGCAGCGTCACCCCGAGCGACCCGGCCTTCGACTACCAACCGTTCTGCAACGAACCGCTCGATGCATTGCTCCCAGACAACCATCCCTTGGCCGAACGCGACGGAGTGACCCTACGCCAACTGGCCGATACGCCGTTCCTGCTGTATCACCGCAGCTTCATGCTCAACGACAAACTGCTCAGCGCCTGCGAGCAGGCAGGTTTCACCCCAAAAGAAGGCGGGCGCAGCGGCCAGGCGGATTTCCTCACCGCGCTGGTGGCCGCAGGACAGGGCGTGGTACTGCTGCCCAGCGTGGTGGCACGTGGGCTGGAACGTGATGGGGTGGTGAGAGTGCCGCTGGTGGAGCCTGGCCACCTGCGCTGGGACATCGCGTTCATCTGGCGGCGCGGAGCGTACCTGTCGCGAGCGGCGCAGGCGTGGCTGGCGTTGGTGCAGGAGCGTAAAGAAGGGTGAGCGGCGAATCGCCACTCACCCTCCCTGAAAGAAACCATGCTCGCGAGAAGATCGCGCAGCCCCCGCGGCTTACGCCTTGAGCAGCTGCGCCAGCTCTGCCAGCCAGGGCTCTGCGTCCGTTTCCGGGGTCACGGTCTCGCTGGCATCCAGTCGCAGCATCGGCTGCACTTCCCGCACACCGAGCTCGGCAAACAGCTCACGCATCTGCTCGCCCCCGCCGCAGTAGGTGTCGCCATAGCTCGAGTCGCCCAGGGCCAGCACCGCGCCCGGCAAACCGCGCCACTCGCCCGGCAGTACATCGCGAATCGTGCTGTACAGCGGCATGAGGTTGTCTGGCAGCTCACCCATCCCGGTGGTCGATGTCACCGCCAGCAGCGCCTGCGGCGCAAAACCGCGCAGATCCTCAAGGGTGGCACGCGCCGCATGCCAGGCGTCGAACCCGGCAGCCTTGAGCAAGGATTCGGCATGACGGGCGACTTCTTCGGCGGTGCCATAGACCGAGCCTGAAATAATGGCGACTTTCATCAGGAGAGGATTCCGAAACTGAGTGAAAACGTAGGATACTACCATTCAACAGTGGCAAAAGGCCGCTCCACTTGACTCCCATGGCCAGGAACATGATCAACGCGCAACTGCTACACGCCATGATCGACGCGTCGAACGACGGCATCGTGGTCGCCGAACAGGAAGGTGACGACACCATCCTGATCTACGTGAACGCGGCCTTCGAACGCCTCACCGGTTACGCGCGCGACGAGATCCTTTACCAGGACTGCCGCTTCCTCCAGGGCGACGATCGCGACCAATTGAGCCGCGCCCGCATCCGCAAGGCCCTGGCCGAAGGTCGGCCGTGTCGCGAGGTACTGCGCAACTACCGCAAGGACGGCAGTGGGTTCTGGAACGAACTGTCGATCACCCCGGTGTACAACGAGGCTGATCAACGCACCTATTTCATCGGCATCCAGAAGGATGTCAGCCGTCAGGTCGAACTCGAACGCGAGCTGGCCGACGCACACACACGCCTGGCCGGGCAACCATCCGTCCAATGACCTGAACCAAATGCCCCGGGCACAGTCCATGGCAATGAAGAACCCACCGACGACGCCCGACCCGAGTCCGATCATGCAAGCAGACGCCCTCCTTACTCAGGATGAGCTGGATTTCATTCAGGACATGCAGCACACGCCCCAATTGAACCTGGCCGACCCCACCTCGAGCCTGCTGGTCAATGGCGACCGTCGTCTGCAGCAACTGCTCACCCGCCTGGTGGCCAACGAGCAGGTCACCCTGCAGGCGCAATTCAACAACCAGCAGATCAGCATTCCCCTGCAACTGGTAGAAGACGAGTTCCACGCCCTGCACCTGCAACTGGGCTCACCGGAAATCTACGAAGACGGCCCGATGCTGCGGCCCTGGCGCCTGTCGCTGGATCAGCCGGCCGCACTGGTCGACGCCCGCGGCACCCAGAGCGAGCTGTGGGTGCGCGATATCTCGTTCAAAGGGGTACTGCTGCAAGTGAACGGCCAGGCCCAGGCGCCCAGCCACTTCGAGCTGTTCTTCGCCCCACCGGGCATCGAGCCGATCGGGCTGCACGGCAGGCTGCGCCGCCGCATCGGTCCGGACCTGGCGGCCTACGACCTCAGCCACAGCCCAGACGACGAAATCGACCGCCTGCGTGAGTACATTCTCCAGGCCCACCGCAAGGCGCACCCAGAGTTGCACGCTCAGGTATCGATCTGACCGGCGAGGAACTGGCGCAACCGCTGTTTCATCGACACCGCGTGGGCGCCCAGGCAGCCCACCGGCCCGCCCTCTAGATTGTCCTGAGCCATTTCGGCGGTCTCGCCCGCCAGCAACAGCGGGCAGTTCACCCGCTGCGCCAGGCGTGCCAGGCGCTTGTCCAGGTCATTGGCCGGGCGATGGTTGTCGAACAGCACCAGTGCATCCGGCGCCAACCGCTCGCAGACCAACGGCAGCTCTTCGACAGGCTGCCCCGGCGCCAGCACCGTGACCGCCACCTCGTCACTGCTCAGCAGCAGCCCCGCCACCAGCAACTCGAGTTCCTGGCATTCTGCCGACAACGGCGACAGAAGTATCCGGCGGCTCTTGGGCTCACGTGCCAGTTGCAGGCGCAACAGCACCCGCGCGCGCAGGAACTGGTCGAGGAACAACCACTCGCTGGCCTGCCCATACCCCGCCTGGCTGGCGCGCAGGGCCTGCCATACCGGCATGAACACCTCACCGAAGACCTGCTCCAGCGCATGGCTGGCAAACACCTGCTCGAACAACCGCCCCAACTGCGCGGCATCGAACTGGCGCACGGCCTCGCGCACCTGGGCCTGCCAGCGTGAGCGGTCGCCGACCGTGCTTCCGGCCCAGGCCCCCTCCGCCGGACCCTGGCTACGCGCCAGGATACTGCCGACCTTGCTCACCGCGACGCCACGGCGCAGCCAGCCCAGGATACTGTCGATGGCGTCGATGTCGGCCTGCGAATACAGACGATGGCCACTCTCGGTGCGGGTCGGCTGGATCAGCCCATAGCGGCGCTCCCAGGCACGCAGAGTCACCGGGTTGACGCCAGTCAGGCGCGACACTTCGCGGATCGGAAACAGCTCCTGATGCACCAGCCCATGTGCGATCAGGGCACTCGCTTGTGGCTCTTTCATGAGCGTGACAACTCTGTCTCGTAGATATGTGACGGCCATTCTACGCCGGTATCGGCCAGGGGTCAGCGCAACCTTGCGGTCACAACACTGACCGGTCACGAAATATACGCGATAATCCGCGCCCGATTCTTGCATCCACGCCTGCGTCGCCCACCACCCCGGGCACAGGCCAAGGGGCCGGCTACCCGCCAGCCCCGTCGTAAGGAGATACACGATGTCTACCGCACCCGTCACCCTGATGGTGTCGCGCCGCGCCGCCAATGGACGCTACCAGGACCTGCTGGCCTGGCTCCATGAAGGCGAGCAACTGGCCACCGACTTCCCCGGCTACCTGGGCTCGGGCATCCTCGCGCCGCCCGCTGACAGCGATGCCTTCCAGATCATCTTTCGCTTCAACGACGAACGGACCCTGCACGCCTGGGAACATTCCGCCTCGCGACGCGCCTGGCTGCAGCGTGGCGATGGCCTGTTCGAGCGCCCCGAAGAGCGGCGCTTCAGCGGCATCGACGCCTGGTTCGGCACCGAAACGGTGCATAAACCGCCGCGCTGGAAGCAGGCTACCGCCATCTGGCTCGCGTTCTTCCCGGTGTCGCTGCTGTTCAACCTGTTGTTCGGCCACTGGCTGGCACCGCTGGACCTGCTGCCCCGGGTACTGCTGAGCACCCTGGTGCTGACGCCGCTGATGGTTTACCTGTTCATTCCGTTGTCCACCCGCCTGCTGGCCGGCTGGCTCAATCCCCCGGCACGCCCGGCGTCACGGCGCCGCGAAGGGTTGCGCAGCCGCTGAGGAGCGGGCTCGCAAGCCCGCGCAGTTCGGGTATGCTGGGGCACGAACGAACAGACGAACAGACTGCCCCGAACATGAACAGCCCTATCCTCATCACCGGAGCCAGCCAGCGCGTCGGGCTGGCCCTGGCCCTGGCGCTGGCCAAGGCCGGCCATCAGGTGGTCAGCGCCAGCCGCAGCCTTCATGCGCAGGCCGCACACCCAAACATCATCCAGTTCCAGGCCGACCTCACCCGCGAGGCCGACCGCCTGGCGCTGATCGAACACCTGCAGCACAACTATGATGGCCTGCGCGCAATCATCCACAACGCCTCGCTGTGGCTGGACGACGACCTGCAGAGCCTCGACACCATGTTCCGCCTGCACGTCGAGGCGCCCTACCACCTCAACCTGGCGCTGGGCGAACACCTGGCCAAGGTCGAGAAGGCCGACATCATCCACATCTGCGACGAAACCTCCTCGCGCGGCAGCAAGAGCCATATCGGCTATGCCGCAACCAAGGCCGCGCTGCAGAACATGGTGCTGTCGTTCGCCGAAAAGTACGCGCCCAAGGTGCGCGTCAACGGTATCCTGCCGGGCCTGCTGATCCTGAAGGAAGGCGGCGACGAACAGTACCGCCGGCAGACCCTGAAAAAGGCCCTGCTGGAATTCGAGCCGGGTGCGCAGCCGCTGATCGAGGCGGTGATGTTCCTGCTGCAAAGCCAGTACAGCACCGGCAGCCAGGTGGTCATCAACGGTGGCCGCCATCTGAAGAACCGCATGACCTGAGGTAAGCCCCATGACTGAGCAACAACAGCTCGAACTCGAAGCCGCCGCGTTCCGGCGCCTGGTCGATCACCTGCAAAAGCGTACCGACGTGCAGAACATCGACCTGATGAACCTCTCCGGCTTCTGCCGCAACTGCCTGTCCAAGTGGTACAAGGCCGCCGCTGACGAGCGCCAGGTCGAGCTGAGCCTGGACGCCGCCCGCGAAGCGGTGTACGGCATGCCCTACGCCGAGTGGAAAGCCCAATACCAGAAAGAAGCCAGCGCCGAGCAGCAAGCGGCGTTCGAACAAGGAAAACCCCGTGACTGACCTGAACTCCCTGCGCAACAGCCTCGCCAGCGGCGAACACGTTTTTGCCGACACCCTGGGCTTCATCGCCGCCAACTACAGCTACCAGCCCCAAGCCTTCAACAACGGCGGCGTGGAAAACGCAGCCGGGCAAAACGAAGGTTCGTGCAAGACCCTGGGCCTGGCCCTGCTGGAAGGGCTGAGCGATGAGGAAGCGCTGCTGGCCTTTGGCGAACACTACCGCAGCGTGCTCGCCACCCCCGAGGGCAGCGACCATGGCAACATTCGCGCGCTGATCAAGCACGGGCTGGCTGGCGTGCAGTTCGCAGGGCAGCCGCTGACCCGCAACGCCTGAGGCAAGGCTGCTCGCGAAGCGGCCGCCGGGGTCGGCGAGCGTTCGCTCGACTGGTTTTCGCCCGCTTCACGACGCCAGGGCCGCTCCGGCAGCTAGACGATGCCGGCGCGGCCTTGTACTGCAAAGCAGCGCCCAGCATGATTTCGCCGACCGCCCTTTTGTTGCCCGAAGGACTTGCCCGAATGCCTCCAGCGCCTAGCATCCCCTTCCGTCAGGCCATGCTGTTCTGGCTCAAACTCGGTTTCATCGGATTCGGCGGCCCGGCCGGGCAGATCGCCCTGATGCACCGCGAAATCGTCGAACGCCGCCGCTGGCTCAGCGAGTCGCGGTTTCTCCACGCCCTGAACTACTGCATGCTGCTGCCAGGCCCCGAGGCCCAGCAACTGGCCACCTACCTTGGCTGGCTGATGCACCGCACCTGGGGCGGGATCATTGCCGGGACACTGTTCATCCTGCCTTCGCTGTTCATTCTGATCGGCCTGTCCTGGGTCTATATCACCCAGGGGCAGCAACCTCTGGTCGTCGGCCTGTTCTATGGCCTCAAGCCCGCGATCACCGCCATTGTCGTGCAGGCGACCTGGCGCATCGGCTCCCGGGTGCTGCACAACGCGGCATTGTGGGGCATCACGCTGGCAGCCTTCGTCGCCCTGTTCGGGCTGGGCCTGCCGTTTCCGCTGATCGTGCTGGGCGCGGGGCTGGTCGGCTATCTCGGCGGACGCTGGCGGCCGCAGCTGTTTCAGACCACTCGTGCCAACACTGAAACCCCCAACGACGAAGCCCCACTGGCCCAGCCAGCCCATACCCGCCTGCACTGGCCGCGCCTGTTCGGGCTGCTGGCCTGCGGTGCAGCGCTGTGGTGCCTGCCGATGGCCGCACTGACGCTGCTGTTCGGCTGGCAAGGCAGCTTCACTCAAATGGCATGGTTCTTCACCAAGGCAGCACTGCTCACCTTCGGCGGAGCCTACGCGGTGCTGCCCTACGTGTATCAGGGGGCTGTCGATCATTACGGCTGGCTGACGCCCACACAGATGATCGACGGCCTGGCATTAGGCGAAAGCACACCCGGCCCGCTGATAATGCTGGTGGCGTTCGTCGGCTTCGTCGGCGGCTACGTGCAGGCACAGTTCGGTGCCGACCAGGCATTCCTGGCTGGAGCCTTGGCGGCATGCCTGGTCACCTGGTTCACCTTCCTGCCCTCGTTCCTGTTCATCCTGATCGGTGCCCCCCTGGTGGAGCGCACACGCAGGCAATTGCACTTCACTGCGCCGCTGACGGCGATCAGCGCCGCCGTGGTGGGGGTGATCCTGAACCTCGCGCTGTTCTTCGCCTATCACGTGTTCTGGCCGCATGGGTTCGCTGCCGGGATCGACGGGCTGGCGCTGGGGATCGCGCTGCTAGCGGCGGTGGGGCTACTGGTGTTGCGCAGGAGTATGCTGGAAGTGCTGATTGCCTGCGCCCTGGCAGGTCTGCTGGCGGTGTTGTACGGGCATGTGATCTGAGCCCGATCAGCTCAGGCGTTGCCCCGGCATCCCCTCCGACAGCACACCATCACGCAACCACTCCAGCGCTATCGGCCACAGGCTCGCCCGAAAGCGATCATGGAAAAACGCAAAATGCCCGACCTCCTGCTCGCCGATATCAACAGGCGATATGCGCAGATGGCGAGGTTGGGCATGGTCCAGATAGCCCAGCAACCGCTCCGTCGCCGCCACGGTGCCGAAGGGATCGTCGCTCAGGCTCACCGCCAGGGCCGCAGCCTGAACCTGGGCGAAGGGCCGCGCCTGCAGCAGCCGTCCACTGGGCCGATGTTCATAGCGCGGTGCCGGCGTGCTCCAGTCACGCACCACCCCGGCCGGGGTGTCCTCCATCCAACCCAGGCGCTTGCCGGGGAAATAGCCCAGTAGCCGGGTCAGCAATGGCATCACCACATGCCACTTGCCCACCATCCGCCAGCGCCCTTCGGCCGCATAGTCACGCCAGTAGGCAAATTGTGCCCCGACCATCACCAGCCGCCGCACCTGCCCGGCCGAGGGCGCCAGGCCGGTTGCCCAGCCACCGAAGCTGTGACCCACCACATTCACCGGCTGCCCGGGGAATTCGCTGGCGGCGCGCTGCAGGATGGCCTCGAAGTCCAGGCAGCCCCAGTCGCTCCACGACGCCTGGAAACCGCGCAACGATGCCGGGCGGGACTCGCCGATACCCCGGTAGTCGTAGCTCAGCACATCGAAGCCGTGGGCGAACAGGTAGTCGGCAAAGCGGGCGTAGTAGCGGCAGCGCACCGAGGTGGCCGCGTTGATGATCACCAGCGGGCGCTGGGGATCGGGCTCGGCGTGGCGCCACTGGAAACCGCCGAGGCTGTAGCCGTCGGCGGCTTCATGGCGAAAGGCAGTCGCAGGTTGGGTCAGGCTGCTCATGGTGGGCTCCCTGCGCCGTCGCGCCGGGAGGCGGGCGGCGTTTTTTGTCATCCGCCCACGCTAGCAAATTTTTCGCTGGCTGTACCGGCCTCAGGTGGTCGGCAACGCCCGCGCCACTCCAGGCTTGCGCAGCACCTCCAGCCGCGAACCTTCATAACGCGTTTCGCGGAACAGCTTCCAGCGCCCGAACAGGCCATACACATGCATCACCCGCCCCTGCTCGTGATAGCCCATGCGCAGGTGCAGCTTCATGGCCGGCACGTTGTGGGTCTCCACCACATCCACCACCTTGCGGCAGCCCTTGGCATGCATGGCGTTCCACAGCTCGACCTGAGCGGTGACCGACAACTCGCTGCCAAAGTAGCGCCGGGTCATCTCGCCGCCGAACTCGAAGAACTCGCCAGGCTTCACCGGGAAGGTGCAGCCGTAATAGTGCTTGTCGTGGTAGTCGACCACGCTCGCCCAGATGAAGGCTACCGCGTCACCGTGCTCGTCCAGGTACATGTGCCCGGTATGGCCATCAGCGGCCAGTTCGCGCATGGTTTCCACGCGATCGCCGAAATAGCGCGCAAAGGCGTCGGCATTGGCGGTGGTGATTTCCACCAGGGTGACCGGCGGATGTTCCTTGAGTTTGTGAGGCGGCACGGGAGTGACCAGGTCGCGTTCCATCCACAGCAATTCCCAATGGAAGAATACGTAGCGTTCGACCAGGGTCTTGAAAGTACGCTTGAGACCCTTCTGGCGGATCCGTTCTTGTAGTTTTTGCAATGCGCGCATGCTGCCTCCCCGGCCCAGGCGAGATTGCCGGACCAATAGCTGCTGTATAGATCAGGGAGAAAGCGGCCATAGCAAAGGGCCAGCTGAGGATTTGTTGCAGAATGTTAACAAGCCCACGGAGGGAACCGCGCAACCGGGACAAACGGCTGCGCGGTCAAGGGCTTGCTTACAGCTCGACGCAGTCGAACCGTACGTCGGTGGCCACGTCTTCGTCGTAGTTGACGTCAGCGCGCTCGAAACCGAACAGGTTGAGGAACTGCTTCTTGTAACCGGCGTAGTCGGTCAGTTCGAACAGGTTCTCGGTGGTGACCTTGGGCCACATGGCCTTGCAGGCGTCCTGCACGTCGTCGCGCAGTTCCCAGTCATCCAGACGCAGGCGAGCCTTTTCGTCCACTTCGGCCGGAGCACCATCGGCGCGGTACATGCGGTCGCGGAACATACGGTCCAGCTGGTCCTGGGTGCCTTCGTGAACGCCCTTCTCCTGCATGATCTTGAAGACCATCGACAGGTACAGCGGCATCACCGGAATGGCCGAGCTGGCCTGGGTGACCACCGACTTGAGCACGGCGACGTTGGCGCCGCCCTTCACTTCATCGGCCAGCTTCTTGTCCAGGCGCAGGGCGGTTTCGTCCAGGTCCTGCTTGGCCTGGCCCAGGGCGCCGTGCCAGTAGATCGGCCAGGTGATTTCGGTGCCGATGTAGCTGAAGGCCACGGTGCGCGCGCCTTCGGCGAGCACGTCGGCGCCGGCCAGGGCGTCGATCCACAGCTGCCAGTCCTGGCCACCCATGACGGTGACGGTGTCGGCGATTTCCTGCTCGGTGGCCGGCTCGATGCTGGCCTCGATGATGGTGTCCTTGTTGGTGTCGATGGCGGTCGACTTGTACGGCTGGCCGATCGGCTTGAGCGCCGAGCGGATCAGCTCGCCGGTCTGCGGCAGCTTGCGTACGGGCGAGGCCAGGGAGTAGATGACCAGGTCGACCTTGCCACCCATCTCGTTCTTGATCAGCTCGATCACCTTGGCGCGGGCTTCGTCGGAGAAGGCGTCACCGTTGATCGACTTGCTGTACAGACCCTCGGCCTTGGCGAACTTGTCGAAGGCGGCGGCGTTGTACCAGCCTGCAGTGCCGGCCTTGGTCTCGGTGCCCGGCTTCTCGAAGAACACGCCCAGGGTGTCGGCCTTGAAGCCGAAGGCGGCGGTGATGCGTGCTGCCAGGCCGTAGCCGCTGGAGGCGCCGATCACCAGGACTTTCTTCGGACCATCCTCGCGCACGCCCAGCTTGCGGGTGGCTTCGATCTGGTCACGGACGTTGAGCTCGCAGCCCTTCGGGTGAGTCGTGGTGCAGATGAAACCGCGTACCTTGGGATGAATGATGGCCAATGTCTGTACCTCGTCAGGTTTATGCTGGGGAAACGCCGCAGGGGCGATTCCGATTGATCAGAGGGTGAGACTACCCCCGCAAGTGATCCGACACATATTACGGGGTCAAGGGCCCGAGCAAAACCCGAATCCGAAAGCGACTCGCTTCTTGTAGGAGCGGGCTTGCCCGCGAACACGGGCGTAGCCCGTGCCAGGCACCGCGGTGTGCTTTTCGCGGGCAAGTCGGGGCGCCGAACCGCCGCCCCCACAAGAATCAGCTACTCAGTCGGAGCCCAAGGCTGCGCGCAACCACGCCAGAAACTGCCGCGCCAGCGGATCGTCCTGGCTATCGCGGTGCACCAGGCAGCTCCACGCCGGGCCGCGCACGCGCTGCGCCGACAACGCTTGCAAGCGCCCTTCGTCGACCAGCCGCTGGGCCAGTAACTGGCTGACCAACGCAATCCCCAGCCCCTCTCCCGCCGCATCCAGCAGCAGCCCCGGATCGGAAAAATTCAGCCCCTTGCCCTGCTGCCCCACCGCTTCGCCGCCCTCCAGTTGCCAGTGGCTCCAGTCCATTTCCCGTTCGCCATGCAAGGTGGTGCGCCCGGTCTCGGGCAAGGCGGGATGACAGGCGGGATACAGACGGTCCTGATGCAATACGCTGAAACTGCACTCGGCCTGCGGGCCAAGGTCGTCGCGGATCGCCAGGTCGATGGTCTGGCTGCTCATGTCCGGCGCCTCGAAACTGGTGAACAGCCACAGGTCTACCTCCGGGCAGCGCGCATGGAAGTCGGCCAGGCGCGGCAACAGCCAGTGCCGGGCGAAGGCCGGAGTGGTGTTGACCACCAGTTGGTTGGGCTTGCGGTACTGGTCCAGCCGGCGGATGCCTACCGCCAGTTGTTGCAGCATGACCTGCGCGGTGCTGAGCAGGTCATGGCCCGCATCGGTGAGGCTGACACTGCGCCCGGTCCGGTGGAACAGCGGTTGCTCCAGGTAGCTTTCCAGGCTGCGGATCTGCTGGCTGATCGCCGACTGGGTAAGGTTCAGGGCCTCGGCGGCCTTGTGAAAACTGCCCAGGCGGGCAGCGGCTTCAAAGCCTCGCAGCGCATTGAGGGGCGGCCAGTGCTTGAGCATTATCGATAAGCCTTTCTAATCAGGAATACGCTAAATCTATCGTTAGTCCACGCCGCTTCATAGCCATATCATGGACCCCAACACCCGCGACGGCGGGCTTCGTTGATAAAAATCACTAATACATTGGAGCTAACCATGGACCTGTCCATCGCCAGCGGCTGGCGCATGCCCGCCGAATGGGCCCGCCACGCCGCCACCTGGATGATCTGGCCGCACAACCAAGGCTTGTGGGAGGCCGGTTGGCGCGTGACCTTGGCCGAGGTACAGCGTGACTACGCCCGGGTCGCCAGCGCCATCGCCCGTTTCGAGCCGGTGAAGATGATCGTCGCGCCGTCCGCCATGGCCAGCGCCCGCGCCCTGTGCGGCGCCGGTATCGAGCTGATCGAACTGGCCGTGGACGACAGCTGGTGCCGCGACAGCGGGCCGACCTTCATCACTCACCCGCAACACGGCCTGGCCGGCCTGAGCTGGCGCTTCAACGCCTGGGGTGGCAAGTCCGAGCACGGCCTGGACCGCAGCCTCGGTCGGCGCATCCTCGACCACCTGGGCCTGGAAGGCTTCAGCACGCCGCTGTGCAACGAAGGCGGCGCCATTCACGTGGACGGCGAAGGTACCCTGATCACCACCGAGTCGGTGCTGCTCAACCCCAACCGCAACCCCGGCCTGAGCAAGGCTGACTTCGAGGAGTGCTTCGCCCGCCTGCTGGGCATCCGCAAGACCATCTGGCTACCCGGCGACCCGCAGTACGTCACCGGTGACATGACCGATGGCCACGTCGACGGCGTCTGCGCCTTCGCCCGGCCCGGCGTGCTGCTGGTCGATGCCACCCACGAACAGGGCTCGGTCTACGCCGACGTCGCCCGGGAAAACCGTCGCGCCCTGGAACTGGCCAGCGATGCCCAGGGTCGGCGCTTCGAGCTGCTCGACCTGTTCGAGGCCAGCGCCGCAGTGGATAAAGACGTCGAAGTGTTCTGCGCCTCCTACACCAACTTCTACCTGGCCAACGGCGCAGTGATCATGCCCGCCTATGGCATCGACGCCGACCAGCCCGCCGCTCGTCAGTTGGCCCAGGCCTTCCCCGACCGCGAGATCGTGCCGGTGCGTATCGACCACATCGCCCACGGTGGCGGTGGCATTCACTGCATCACCCAGCAACAGCCGGCCTGGCCTGTAGCGGAGGACCGCCCATGAGCCTGCTGCGCATCGCCACCACGCAGATGAGCTGCGACTGGAACCTTGCCGCCAACCTCGACCGCGCCGAGCAACTGGTGCGCCAGGCCGCCGCCCAGGGCGCGCAGGTGATCCTGCTGCAGGAGCTGTTCGCCACGCCGTACTTCTGCATCGAGCAGTGCCACAGCCACCAGGCGGTGGCCCAGGACTACCACGACAGCCCGCTGCTGCGCCGCTTCGCCGCGCTGGCCAAAGAGCTGGGCGTAGTGCTGCCGCTGAGCTGGTACGAGCGCGCCGGCAACGCCTTCTTCAATTCGCTGACCGTGGCCGACGCCGACGGCCGTTTGCTCGGGGTCTACCGCAAGACCCACATCCCCAACGCCATCGGTTACCAGGAAAAGGAATATTTCAGCCCCGGCGACACCGGCTTCAAGGTCTGGGACACCGCCTTCGGCCGCCTGGGCATCGGTATCTGCTGGGACCAATGGTTCCCGGAAACCGCGCGTTGCCTGGCGCTGCTGGGCGCCGAGGTGCTGTTGTTCCCGACCGCCATCGGCTCGGAGCCGGGCGCCGCCGAACTGGACTCACGCGACCACTGGCAGATGGCGATGCGCGGCCATGCCGCAGCCAACCTGCTGCCGGTGGTGGCCGCCAACCGAATTGGCCAGGAAGTGGCACGCAGTGACGAGCAACTGTCGATGCGCTTCTACGGCTCCTCGTTCATCTGCGACCACAAGGGCGCGATGCTCGCCGAAGCCGATCGCGACAGCAGTGGCGTGTGGCTGCACGACCTGGACCTGGCACGCATGCGCGAAGACCGCCTGAGCTGGGGCATCTACCGCGACCGCCGTCCCGAAATGTACGCACCGTTGATGACCCTCGACGGCCGCACCTCACAACCGACGAGGGCCTGAGCCATGCCACGCCGTCCATCACAACTGTTCGCCGCCCTCGCCCTGGCCTGCTGCGCCTCCGTCGCCCAGGCGCAGCAGGAAGCCCTGCGCCTGTACAACTGGGCCGACTATTTTGCCGAGGACACCCTCAAGCGCTTCACCGCCGAAACCGGCATCCCGGTGATCTACGACGTCATGGACAGCAGCGAGGTGCTCGAGGCCAAGCTGATGTCCGGGCGCAGCGGCTACGACCTGGTATTTCCCGGCGATACCGTGGCCGAGCGCCTGATGCGCGCCGGCAGCCTGCAACCGCTCGATCGCCAGCAACTGACCGCGCTGGACGACATCGACCCCGGCCTGCGCGCCCTGCACGCGCGCTACCCCAAGGCCAGCCAGGCGACGGTGCCCTATACCTGGGGCACCATCGGCCTGACCTTCAACGCGGCGAAGATCCGCGAGCGCATGCCCGACGCCCCGCTGGACAGCCTCGACCTGCTGTTCAAACCGGAGCTGGCGGCCAAGTTCGCCGACTGCGGCATCTCGATGATCGACTCACCCGACGAAGTGCTCGCCGTGGTGCTCCATTACCTGGGTCGCGAGCCGCGCAGTGCCAAGCGCGAAGACCTGGCGGCCGCCAGCGAGCTGCTCAAAGGCATCCGCCCCTACGTGCGCAAGCTGCAGTCGCAGCCGGTGACCGAGCTGGTCAACGAGAACGCCTGCCTGTCGCTGGGCTACAGCGGCGACGTGATCCAGGCCCAGCGCACCGCCGAGGCCGCAGGCAAGGCCATCGACTTCCAGTACCGCGTGCCGCGCGAAGGCACCACGGTGTGGATGGACGCCATGGCGATCCCCGCCGATGCACGCCATCCGGAGTACGCCTATCGTTTCATCAACTTCGTCATGCGCCCGGAAAACATGGCCGCGATCAGCACCTTCACCGGCTACCCCACGGCCAGCGCCAAGGCCCGCCCGCTGGTGGACGCGCGCATGCGCGACAACCCTGACATCTACCTCGATGCCGCCACCTATGCCCGGCTGATTCCGGGCAAGGATATTCCCCAGGCCGACATGCGTGCGCGCATGCGTGTCTGGACCCGTTTCAAGACTGCCCAGGACTGACCCATGCCGACCCGCCGTACCTTCCTTCAGCACCTGTCGATCGCCGCCGGCCTCGGCGCCGCCGCAAGCATCGGCCTGCCATTGAGCCGCGCCCGCGCCAGCGAGGCGGGCCGCTGGTTCATGCCCGACGAGGGCGAGCCGCAGCAGCGCGCCTACCTGGCTTTCGGCGCCCAGGACGCGATCTGGGAAGACTTCACCGAAGACGTGCAGGCTGCGTTGGGGCGCATCGCCCGGGCCATTGCGCTCTACCAGCCGGTGACGGTGTTCTGCCGCGCCAGCGAGCGTGGCATTGCCCAAGAGCACTGCGGCAGCCACAACGTCACCTATGTCGAAACCGAGCTGGACGACATCTGGATGCGGGACATCGGCGCCAACTTCGTGGTCGACGACGATGGCGAGCTGGGCGCGGTGGATTTCAATTTCAACGGCTGGGGCGGAAAGCAACAGCACCGCTACGACGCGAAGCTGGCCAGGCAGGTGGCCACGCGGGCGAACGCGACCTACCAGCGCAGCGAGATGGTTGGCGAAGGCGGTGGTATCGAGGTCGATGGCCATGGCACCGGCATCATGACCGAGAGCAGCTGGATCAACGCCAACCGCAACCCCGGCTGGAGCAAGGCCGAGGTCGAGCAGGAACTCAAGGCGCGCCTGGGCCTGCGCAAGATCATCTGGCTGCCGGGCATCAAGGGCAAGGACATCACCGACGCGCATGTGGACTTCTATGCGCGCTTCGTGCGCCCCGGCGTGGTGCTGGCCAACCTCGATACCGACCCCGATTCGTATGACCACGCCGTGACGCTGCGGCATCTGGAGATACTCAAGCAAGCCACCGATGCCGAGGGTCGGGCGTTGCAGGTGCACACCGTGTCGCCGCCGCTGAATCCACGCAAGAACGCGTTCAACAGGGGCAACCCGGATTTCGCGGCGGGGTATATCAATTATTTCGTGATCAACGGCGCGGTCATCGCTCCGCAGTTCGGTGATCGCGAAGCCGATGAAAAGGCCCGGGCGTTGTTGGCCGAGTTGTATCCGGATCGGGACGTGGTGCAGTTGGATATCGATGCCATCGCGGCAGGGGGTGGCGGCATTCATTGTGTGACCAGCCATTGTCCAGCGGTGTGAGTACCGGCCTCATCGCGGGGCAAGCCCGCGCCCCCAAGTACGTCGCTGCACCCCGAATACATCGGGGGCTGTGGGAGCGGGCTTGCCCCGCGATGAGGCCGGCACAGACACCCTATTCATTTGCAAACCCGATCAATCACAAAGAAAAACAAACTTCTCAAATGAGCCCCGGGCAGTGATGCTGTCGCGATCCACTTCGCCTTCCGGAGAACAACAATGAACGAAGTCGCCATCGTCGCCGCCACCCGCACTGCCATCGGCAGTTTCCAGGGCTCCCTGGCCAATGTCTCGGCCATCGACCTCGGCGCTGCGGTGATCAAGCGCCTGCTGGAGCAGACCGGCCTCGACCCTGCGCAAGTCGACGAGGTGATCCTCGGCCAGGTGCTGACCGCAGGCGCCGGCCAGAACCCCGCCCGCCAGGCCGCGGTCAAGGCCGGCCTGCCCCACGCGGTGCCGGCGCTGACCCTGAACAAGGTCTGCGGCTCGGGCCTCAAGGCCCTGCATCTGGCGGCCCAGGCGATCCGCTGCGGCGACGCCGAGGTGGTGATCGCCGGCGGCCAGGAGAGCATGAGCCTGGCGCCGTACGTGCTGCCGTCGGCCCGCACCGGCCAGCGCATGGGCCACGGCCAACTGGTCGATACCATGATCACCGACGGCCTGTGGGACGCCTTCAACGACTACCACATGGGCATCACCGCCGAGAACCTGGTGGACAAGTACGCCATCACCCGCGAACAGCAGGATGCCTTTGCCGCCGAGTCCCAGCGCAAGGCGGTGGCCGCTATCGAAGGCGGTCGGTTCAAGGATGAGATCACCCCGATTCACATCCCGCAGAAAAAAGGCGATGCGCTGGTGTTCGACACCGACGAGCAACCTCGCCCGGGCACCAGCGCCGAATCGCTGGGCAAGCTGCGCGCAGCTTTCAAGAAAGACGGTAGCGTCACCGCTGGCAACGCCTCGAGCCTCAACGACGGCGCCGCTGCCGTGCTGCTGATGAGCGTCGACAAGGCCAAGGCCCTGGGCCTGCCAGTGCTGGCCAAGATCACCGGCTATGCCAGTGCCGGTGTGGATCCGGCAATCATGGGCATCGGCCCGGTCTCGGCGACCCAGCGCTGCCTGCAGAAGGCTGGCTGGCAGCTGGCCGACCTGGACCTGATCGAGGCCAACGAGGCCTTCGCTGCACAGGCCCTGGCTGTGGGCAAGGAGCTGGCGTGGGATGCGGCGAAGGTCAACGTCAACGGCGGCGCCATCGCCCTTGGCCACCCGATCGGCGCCTCGGGTTGCCGGGTGCTGGTGACCCTGCTGCACGAGATGATCAAGCGCGATGCGAAGAAGGGCCTGGCGACGCTGTGCATCGGTGGTGGCCAAGGTGTCGCGTTGACGATCGAGCGATGAGTCAGTGGTGAGTTCTGCGCAGGCGAGCCCGCGAAGCACTCACCGCTAATCTCAGAATCTGTCATCCAGAATCGCCGGCAAGCTCAGCTCCCTGACAAAGCTGGCCGGCGACAGTGACAGGACCATCCTGACCACCTGCACCACATCGTGCACCGGTATCAGTGCCCCTTCGCCACGCTGCGCAGCGTCTGCAACCGGCACCTCCAGGCCATCCTCGGTATTGAGATAGCCCAGGTTCAGGCAGGTCACCCCAAGACGCCGATCGCGGTAGCCCTCACGCAGGGCGTCGGCGATGCCTTGCAGGGCGAATTTGCTGGCACCGAACGTCACCTCCGGGCGTCCGCTGCGCGGCAGGCCCGAAGTCGAGCCCGTCAGCAGGATGCGTGGGTGCTGGCTTTGCAGCAACAGAGGCAGCAGACGTTTGATCAGCAGGATGGTCGCGGTGATGTTGCAACCGATCATGGTTTCAATCTGAGCGTCCTGGTCGTCGAGAAAATCGTAGGCGGGGTCAAAGGCCAGGGGCTCCCAGATGCCCAGGTTGTAGATCAGGGTGTCGATGCCTTGATCAGCCACCGCCTCGGTGATGGTGGCGACGGCGGCTGCGGGGTGAGCGAGGTCGGCTTCGATCCAGCGGGTGTCGATACCAGCGACGATGGGGACATGCGGGGGGATGGCGCGGGCGACGCCGATCAGGGTGTCACCGGGGTTGCCCAGGCCTTGCATCAAAGCCTTGCCCAGCCCTTTGCTGGCGCCGATTACCAGGGTTTTCATCAATAACTCCATTTATCGAGGTTTGGGGAAAGAGGCCAGGACAGCGGTGACCTTTTCGCGGGCAAGCCCGCTCCCACAGGTACTCCACAGTCTTCAGGGCCGCGGGGCCTGTAGGAGCGGGCTTGCCCGCGAAAAGGTCCCCGCCAAAACCAGATTCGCTCCACAGAGCGCAGCATCCAAGCAGCCCACCAGCTCGATGACAAAGCCCGGCTTGTATCCAGATGTAAACCGCGCCGCGTGTCTGTTTCAGATCAATGCCGTACGCTTGCAGACAACCCACTGCGCCCCAATCCAGCCACACTGCCATCCTGCCCGCACCCGGTACCCACCATGAGCCTGCTCAGACAAGCCCTGAACGACCAATCCTTCGTCTGCATCATGGAGTTCGTCCCCAAGCCTTCTGCCCAGCGCTTCGCGGCGCTGGAGAGCATCATGGCGCGTGCGCAGTTGTGTGGTTGGCCACTGGCGGTGTCCATCGCCGACCGGGTCGGCAGTGCGCTCGACATGTCGCCGCTCGACGCCTGCCGCAGCTTCGATACACCGGTCCCGACCCTGCTGCATTTCTCCGGCAAGGACCGCGAGCGCCAGGACCTGCTCGCCCAGTTGCCGCGCATGGACGCCGCTGGCCTGGACCAGCTCCTGTTGCTGACCGGCGACCGCCTGCCCGGCCACATGCCGGGCCAGCGTCCGGTGCGTTACCTCGAATCCGTCGCAGCCCTGCAGATCGTGCGCCAGGCGCGCCCCGACTGGCTGCTCGGTGCAGCACTGAACCCGTTCAAATACCGCGAGGAAGAAGGCGGCGCGCAGTACTTCAAGGCCGAAAAGAAGCTCGCCGCCGGCGTCGACTTCTTCATCCTGCAACTGGGCTTCGACTTCCAGAAATACCGCGAGGCCATGCACTGGATGCAGCGCCAGCCCACGCCTCGGCCCCTGCTCGCCTGCATCATGGGGCTGACCGATGGCCGCGCCGGGATGCTCGAGCATGTGGCGGGTGTCACCGTAAGCCCCGCGATGCGCGCGCTGCTCGCCGCCGAGGCAGCGGTGTCCAAAGCCCACGCCCGGCAGCGTGCCACCGAGCGCCTGGCCCTGCAGATCATCGGCCTGCGCCTGCTGGGTTACGCCGGGATCAACCTCTCCGGCGTGCACGAACTCGAACAGTTTCTCGAACTGGAACAAGCCCTGGAAGACTGGCTGCCACGCATCAACAGCCTCGAGCAATGGCGCAGCGCCTGGGACGCCGCCTGGCAGATGCCCGACGTGGCACCGGTCACTTTCCACCCGCCCGGGTATCACTGGCAGCAGGGCCAGCGCCAGGTCCAGGCGTCGTTTACGGAAAAGGCTCGCTACCACTTGCTGTCGGCCATGCACCACCAGTTGTTCAGCCGCGAAACGCTGTTGAGCCAGGCATTCGGCTGGAGCGTGCGCCGCGCGCTGTGGTCGACACCGGCAGCGGCGCGGGTGCTGCACGGCGTGGAGCGCAGCCTCAAGCGGCCGTTGGTCGGTTGCGACACCTGCGGGCAATGCCGGCTCGAAGACACCTTGTACATCTGCCCGGAAACCTGCCCCAAGGGCCTGGCCAACGGGCCCTGCGGCGGCACGCAACTGAACCGCTGCGAGTTCGGCGACCGCGAATGCATCCACAGCCGCAAATACCGCACGGCGGTGTCGGTCGGGCAGACGCACGTGCTCAGCGAAAAGCTGATCCCCTGCGTCGAGGTCAGTGGGCGCCAGCAAAGCTCCTGGCCGCGCTGGTTCGCCGAGCCCACCCCAGTGCAACCCGCAGCGCGTGCCAAGCGCCCACAACCCGAGATCGCGGACCTGTAGGCGCGACCCGGCAAGCCCTGGCACAGGGGGCCCGACAGCCTCTATCCTGAGCGGCCATCGCCCCATACTCGCCCACAGGACCGCCGCGTGACCCGAGAGCAACTTGAAACCCACCAGATCCCCCTCTACTTCGCTGCCGTGGTCCTGGCCATCGCCGCAGGCCTGCTCGCCCCCGACACCGCCAGCCACCTGCAAGCGCTGGTGACCCCGGCGATTGCCGTGCTGATGTACGCGATGTTCCTGCAGATCCCCTTTCTCGACCTGCGTCAGGGGCTGGGCCACCGCCGCTTCATGGGCGCGCTGTTGCTTGCCAACTTCGTGCTGGTACCGATGCTGGTGTGGGCGGCCACGCGCGGACTGGTTGAGCATCCGGCGATCCTGATCGGTGCACTGCTGGTGCTGCTCACGCCCTGCATCGACTATGTGGTGGTGTTCACCCACATCGGCAAAGGTGACTCGCGCCTGATCCTCGCCGCCACGCCAGTGCTGTTGCTGGTGCAACTGGCGCTGCTGCCGCTGTACCTGGCCCTGATGCTCGGCACGCACAACCCCGTGGCACTTTCCATCGAGCCGTTCGTGGAAGCCTTCGTGCTGCTGATTGCCCTGCCGATGCTGCTGGCCGTACTCACCAGCGCCGGCGCACGCCGCTCGCAGGCCATCGCTCGCTGGAACGACGCCTGGGCGTGGATGCCGGTGCCGGCCATGGCCCTGGTGCTGATTGCCGTGATCGGCTCGCAGATCGCCGTGGTGCTGGGCGACTTCCAGCGCCTGTTGCCGGTAATTCCGGTGTATGTCGGGTTCGCGCTGCTGGCACCGCTGCTGGGGCTGCTCTCGGCGCGGCTGTTGCGACTGCAGGCGCGCGAAGCACGAGCGGTGACGTTCAGCGCCGCGACCCGCAATTCGCTGGTGGTACTGCCGCTGGCGCTGGCCTTGCCGGAAGACTTGCGGGTGCTGGCGGCAGCGGCGGTGATTACCCAGACACTGGTAGAGCTGGTAAGCGAACTGATCTACGTGCGGGTGGTGCCGGCAGTGGTACGAACCTGACGGGCGCCGCCCACCTCACACAATCACGAAACCCACTTCGATATTGCCCCGCGTCGCCTTGGAGTACGGGCAGATCTGGTGCGCCTCGGCCACCATCTTCTGCTTGTCCTCCTGGGCAAGCCCGGGCAAGTGCACCGTCAACTGAGCGGCCAGGGCAAAGCCGCCATCGGCGGTATTGCCCAGCGACACATCAGCCTCCACCGCCACGCCCTCGGGCAGGCGGATGTCGAACTTCTGCCCCGCACGACGCAATGCGCCGATGAAGCAGGCCGACCAGCCGATGGCAAACAATTGCTCGGGGTTGGTGCCTGGACGTCCGGAGCCGGGCGGACTCAGCGGCAGGTCCAGCGCACCATCACTGGAGCGACCGCGGCCGTCGCGGCCGCCGCTGGTGTGAGTACGGGCGGTGTAGAGCGTGGTTGTCAGAGGGGTAATCACGGTGCATCTCCTTCTTGGCGATCAGGACGTTGCGCACGGCCCTCCCCGACCAAGGGTGCGGGAAGGGCGCGAATGGCCGTTACTGCTTGGCCTGGCTCAGGCGGCTGTAAAGGTCGGATGGGAACGGCTTGCCGTTGGCGTCGAACTGATGCTTGCGGAACTGATACACCTCCGCCTCGGACAGGTAGCCATCGTGGTTGGCATCGATCGCATCGAATTCGGCGTTGGCCTTCGGCGCCACGGCCAGCAGTTCGGCACGCGAAACGCGGCCATCGTGGTCGGTGTCGGTGCGGGCGAAGGAGGCATCGCCGCATTTGCCTTCACCACACTTGCCCTCGGCTCCAGTGGCTTTCGCCTGGCCACCGCACTTGCCCTCACCACACTTGCCTTCGGCCTTCGTGGCCTTGCCCTGAGCACCGCACTTGCCTTCGCCACACTTGCCTTCGGCCTGGGTGGCCTTGCCCTGGGCGCCACACTTGCCTTCCCCGCACTTGCCTTCCGGGGCCTTCTCGTTGGCCGCAAGCTGGTAGCCCTGCGGCAGTGCTTCAACAGCGAAAGCGGAACTGGTGACGTTGATACCGCCTGCCAGGGCGATGGCGAACAGGCCGATGCGAGCCTTGGTGGAAATCGGGTTATGGGACATGGCATTTCTCCGGATGTCAGTGCGGTCGTTCCGCTGGGTTCATTGCCCCTAGGGCGAGAGCCGATGAACCGGGCGCCTGGCCCCGTTCGTTCGGGTGGAGCCATTTGAACGTCAGCGTGTATCGGGGGCGTATCCGGGGAGGGAGGGATTTGTATGCAAGTACGCAGGATCAGGGATGAGATACAGGGCGATACAATCGCGGCCAATCGCGGGACAAGCCCGCTCCCACAGATACGTGCGCTGACACGGGATTCAGCGCACGTATCTGTGGGAGCGGGCTTGTCCCGCGATTGGGCCGCAAAGCGGCCCCAACGATCTCAACCGTCGAAGCTCACCGCCCGCAACGGCGCGATATTGACCTTCAGCTCGAACACATCCGGCCGCGCATAATGGCCCACCACATCGAAATCGAGGTTGCCCTGGCTCAACTGGCTCATGTCCAGATCGGCGTACAGTTCGGTCTCGCAATCGAACACCGGCCCCGCCAGTACCTCACCCAGCGGGCTGACGATCATGCTCCCTCCGCGCATCACGTAGTCGTCATCGGCGAAGTCCAGCCCGAACGCCTCGCGGTGCTGCTGCGGATACTCGCCCAGGCGAATCGCCTGGCAGGCAGAGAGCACGAACACTCGGCCCTCCAGCGCCACATGCACCATGGAACTGGCCCACGACGGTCGATCGTCGGCAGTCGGTGCGCAGTACAGTTGCACCCCTTGTGCATACATGGCCTGGCGCAGCGCCGGCATGTAGTTCTCCCAGCAGATCACGCTGCCGAGCACACCGAAGTCGGTCTGCACCGGCTCAATGGTCGAGCCATCGCCGAAGCCCCAGATCAGGCGCTCCTGCCCGGTCGGCATGAGCTTGCGGTGATAACCGGCAATGCCCCGGCCCGGCGCCAGAGTGACAGCGGTGCAATACAGGGTCCGGCCATGACGCTCGATGATGCCGACCACGGCAGTCACGCCGGTCTGCTCGACGCTTTCGGCAAACGCCGCAAGCTCCGGGCCGTCCAGGGCCACCGCACCCTCGACGTAGCGCTGGTACAGCGCGCGCCCGGCAGCACTGCGATTGCCCACCACGCTGCCGAACGCCGCGCCCTTGGGATAACCGCCAATGAACGCCTCGGGGAACACCGCAAGTTGTGCGCCCTGCTCCGCCACCCGCCGCAGGATACCGGCGGCCTTCTCGACACTGGCCATCGCGTCATAAGGAACGGAAGCGGCCTGGATGATTGCTACACGGGTCATGATGACTCCTGTCTGTGGTTAGAAACGGCTGATGTCGTTGTCACGGGTTTCCGGCAAGGTCTTGCACAGCACCAGCAGGCACAGCAGCGAGACCCCGGCGAGGTAGGCAGCGGGCAGGTTGGCGTCGCCGGTCATGCGGATCAGCGCCGCGGCGATGAACGGCCCCGGGCCTGCCAGGATCGCCAGCGCCAGGTTGTGGCCCAGCGCCGCGCCAGTGGAGCGGATCGAAGCCGGGAAGACTTCCACCAGCAGCACCACGTCCATCACTGCCGTGACCGCCACCAGCACACCCAGGATGATCAAGCCGAGCAGGATCGCCGCGCTGTTGCCGCTGTTGATCAACAGGAAAATCGGAAACGCCAGCACCGTCAGCGCCGCCGCGGCGCCCAGTAACAGCTTGCGCCGGCCGATGCGGTCACTGAGCCGACCAATCAGCGGGTTGACGATCACGTACACCACCAGCGCGATGCTGCACAGCCACAGCGCCGTGCTGCGCGGCAGCCCCACGGTGGTGACCAGGTGGTTGTTGGCGTAGGTGACGAAGTAATACAGCGACACCCCGAACAGTGCCGAAAAGGCAAAGGTGGTGATGAACGCCCGGCGCCGCACGGCCTTGCTCGGGGCCTGCGCCGAATCGCGCTGGCGCACCATCTCTTCGTACACCGGGGTATCGCCCAGCTTGCGGCGGATGAAGATGGCGATGCCGGTCATGACGATCGAGGCCACGAACGGCAGGCGCCAGCCCCAGGCCGTCAGTTGCGCGTCGCTGAGCGTGGTGGTGATGGTCGCGGCGACGAAGGTGCCGAACAGGAACGCCAGCCCGGCAGTCCCGGTGATCACGCTGGCCGCCGTGGCGCGGCGATTCGCCGGCGCGCTCTCGACGATGTAGATGCCTGCGCTCGACCACTCGCCGCCGACCATCATCCCCTGCACGAAGCGCATGGCGATCAACAGCACGGGCGCGGCGATACCAATCGCCTCGTAGGTGGGTAACAACCCGATGATCGTGGTACACACGCCCATGCCGAACACCGTGATGATCAGCACCGCCCGCCGGCCGAAACGGTCACCGATCGGCCCCAGGATCAGCGCCCCGAAAGGCCGCGAGAGAAAGCCCACGGCAAATACCGCCAACGACGACAGCAGCGACACGCCAGGCGCGCTGGACGGGAAGAACAGCATCCCGATCACCGCCGCGAAATAGCCGTACACCGCGAAGTCGAACCACTCCATGAAGTTGCCGATCCCCACCGCGATGGCGCGCTTGCGGATATCCACCTGCCCACCCCTGGTATGGGTATTGCTTTCACCCACGCTATGCGAAATCGTGCCCACCGGATCCACCTATGTGTTGTTATCTGTTGTGGGCACCAGACTAGAAACACCACCGACCACGGGGCAAACGATTAGGAAATATGAGCCGGATTAACGTACGTAATATTTCTCGGATCGACCTGAACCTGCTGCTGACCTTTCACTGCCTGATGACCGAACGCAGCGCCACCCGCGCCTCGGCCATGCTGCACGTGACCCAGGGCGCGGTGAGCTCGGCCTTGCGCCGCCTGCGCGAGCACTTCGGCGACGAACTGTTCATCCGCACCGCCTCGGGCATGCAACCCACGCGCAAGGCCATGGAGCTGGCGCCGAAGATCACCGAAGCCCTGACCTCCATATCCGGCCTGTTGGGGACAGAACCCGACTTTTCGCCGCATGATTCCAGCTATGTCTTCAATATCGGCCTGTCTGACGATATCGAGGCCTGCCTGGCGCCGCGCATCGTCAACGCCGCAGCGGCCGAAGGCCTGGGCGTGACCTTCGCCTTCCACCAGAGCAACAGCTCGCTGTGGAAACAGTCGCTGCAAGACCCTGACATGGACCTGGTGATCTGCGCCGAGCCCAAGGACTTCAACACCAGCTATTCCTCACAGGTGCTGTTTTCCTCGTCCTACGCCTGCCTCTACCGCCCACGCAATGGCGCGGCAAACGAACCCATCGCCCTGGAAGACTATTTCGCCGCCAATCATGTGCGAATTTCCTACGATGGCCGCCGCGGCTTCATCGACGACATGTTCGAGGCGGCAGGCTATGCGCGGCATGTCACCGCCTCGTTCACGCACTTCAGCGGCGCACTGAGCACCTTGATGAACAGCGAAGTGATAGCCACGATCCCCAGCTTCGCCGCCGAGAGCTATGCCGCCATGACCGACCTGACCGTGAGCCCGGTGCCCTTCCCGGTGCCGTCGTTCCGCTGCTTCATGGTCTGGGACATTGCCCGGCACAACAAATCGCATCATGAATGGTTGCGGCAGTTCATCGGCAACCTGGCCCAAGTCGTGCGGTAGCCTCCGGACCGACGGCTTTCGCCAATACCGCCGGCAGGATTACTATCCTGCCTTCAGCCTGGACGTCCCTAGGTGTAGCCGATGCGCGAGATCTACAGCGTCTTCAATTCCAACGGGGCCTACGAAACCGGGGCGCACGAGCATGACGAGTTCATGCTCATGGTGCCCGAGCACGGGCTGCTGCGTTTCAAGGACGAACAGACTGGCCGCACCACCTCGGTGGTCGATCGCCAGTTCGTGCTGGTGCCGCCGCAGTGGAGCCACTCGTCGTCGTCGCTGACGGCAAGCCAGGGCCATGTGGCGTTCTATGTCGACCCGGACTACATGAACTTCGCCCTGCGCGATCTCTCAGGCGACGCCAATCGCCTGCTGCGCCTGCCCACGCTTGGCATCTGGCACGCCTCGGCGCCGCTGCATCACCTGCTGCTGACGAAAAAAGCCTTCAGCCAGCCCGATCCCTACATCGACCGTCGCCGGCAGATCACCCAGACCGACCACCTGCTGCTGCTCGAATGCCTGGCGATCTCGCTGAGCCAACCCAGCCTGCAACGCTCCTCCACCGAACGTCACGGCGCGGCGCTGGTGCGTGATGTGCAGCGCTACCTGAACGGCAACCTCGACCAGCCCAACAGCCTCGACGAACTCGCCGCCGCCTTCCACATTTCCCGCCGCCACCTGACCCGCCTGTTCGCCCAGCACACGGGCCTGTCGGTGCTGGCCTACCTGCAACAGCTACGCCTGGAGCGAGCAGGCAACCTGCTGCTGCACACGCGCCTGTCGGTACTGGAGATCGCCAACAGCGTCGGGCTCGAATCGCCCTCGCACCTGGCGCACCTGTTCCGCCGTGCGCACGGCTGCGCGCCAGACGAATTCCGCCGCCAGGCCCAGCACTGACGCTCTGAAACCGATGGCCCGATCACGCGCATGATCGGGCCTGATCGCGTGCGCCGCGATTTCCATTGCCCTGCATCCTGCCTCCCGTACACAACAACAAGAGGACGGGGCCGTGAGGCGAGAACCCTTCATCAGCTTTGCCGGAGTGCAGAAGCGCTTCAAAGTGAACGGACGCGATTTCGTGGCGGTGCACAGCGTGTCGCTGGACATCCAGCGCGGCGAAATCATCACCCTGGTCGGCCCATCCGGGTGCGGCAAGTCCACCCTGCTGAACATGACCGCCGGCCTGTTCGGCCCCAGCGAAGGGCGCGTGCACTACGACGGCGCCGAGGTCAAAGGCGTGAACACCCGCGTCGGCTACATGACCCAGGCCGATCATCTGCTGCCCTGGCGCAGCGTGGCCGGCAACATTGCCGTGCCGCTGCAGATTCGTCGCCAGCCCAAGCGCGACATCGAACGACGCGTCGAGGAACTGCTGGCACTGGTAGGCCTGAGCGGCTTTGGCGCCAGCTACCCCAACCAGCTCTCCGGCGGCATGCGCAAGCGTGCGGCGATGGCCCGCCTGCTGGCCAGCGACCCGGAAACCCTGCTGATGGACGAGCCGTTCGGCGCGCTCGATGCGCAGATGCGCCTGTCGTTGCAGACCGAACTGCTGCGCCTGTGCAAGCAACTGAACAAGACCGTGCTGTTCGTCACCCATGACGTCGATGAAGCCATCGCCCTCGCCGACCGCTGCGTGGTGTTCGCCGGGCGCCCCGGCACCATCGACCACGTCATCGACGTGCCACTGGCGCAGCCGCGCAACCTCGTGCACCTGCGCAGCGACCCGCACTACGTCGAACTGTGCGCCGACCTCTGGCAACGCCTTGCCCCCGAGATCGCAGGCGCTGCCGATCCTTCCTCGCTGACCCACGCCCTGGAGGCCCCATGATTCAGGTCTATCGCTTGCTGTTCCTGATCGCATTGCTGGTGTTGTGGGAAGGCATCTCCCGCGCGCTGGGCGTCGAGTTCTTCATCAGCCGACCAAGCGCCGTGGCCGCCAGCCTGTGGAAGATCCTGCTCAACGGGGTGTTCTTCTACCATGCCGGCATTACCACCCTCGAAGCACTGCTGGGGTTCTTCTTCGGTGCCCTCGCCGGGCTGCTGGCCGGGCTGGCACTGGGCCGGGCAAAACTGCTGGCCGATATCCTCGACCCGTTCCTGACCGCCTTCTACAGCCTGCCGAAAGTCGCCCTGGCGCCGCTGTTCATCCTGTGGTTCGGCATCGGCCTGCCGATGAAAGTCATCCTCACCGCTGCGGTGGTGTTCTTCCTGGTTTTCCTCAACACCTACAGCGGCGTGCGCAACGTCTCACGCGAGCAGTTGACCATCCTGCGCCTGATGGGCGCCGGCGAGCGCGACCTGCTGAGCATGGTGGTGATCCCTTCGGCGTTCACCTGGGTGTTCACCGGCCTGCGCCTGTCGGTGCCCTACGCGCTGATCGGCGCGCTGGTGGGTGAAATCATCGCCGCCAACCGCGGCCTCGGTTACCTGCTCTCGGACGCCGCCTCGCAGTTCGACACCGCCGGGGTATTCGCAGCGCTGGTGGGCATCGTCGCCCTGGCCTTGATCCTCAACACCCTGGTCAAGCTGGCCGAGCGCCGCTTGATGCCCTGGAAAGCCAACGACGCCGACCGCGAAGTCGCGGTCTGAGCCTGCCCACCTTATCGGAGAGCCCTCATGTTCAAACGACTGCTCAAGACCACGCTGCTCGCAGGCACCGCGCTGTGCGTCCTGGCTGCCAATGCGGCCGAAACCACCAAGGTGCGCCTGGCCTTCCCCAGCGAAGGCTTCCTGTATGTGCCGATCTACGTTGCGCAGCGCTCGGGCTATTTCGCCGACGAAGGCCTGGACGTGGAAACCATCGTCTTCCAGAAAGGCGGCTCGGCGGCGCTCACCGCCGTGCTCGGGCGCGATGCCGACATCTATGTCGGTCTGCCGGCCGTGGCCATCCGCGCCCGCAGCAAAGGCCAGAAGGTCCAGGCCTTCGCCTCGGTGCAGACCCAGTTCGGCACCACGGTGGTGATCGACCAGGCCAGCGCCAACGCCGCCGGGGTGACGGCGGCCTCGCCGGTCGCCGACCGTGCCCGGGCGCTCAAGGGCCTGAAGATCGGCGTGACCGGCCCCGGCAGCACCACCGACATGCTGGTGCGCTACCTCGCCAAGGATGCCGGCCTGCGTCCCGACCAGGACATGACCCTGATGCCGGTCGGTGGCGCACCAAACATGCTCGCGGCGTTTTCCCAGGGCAGTATCAATGGCTTCTCGCTGTCGCCACCGACTGTCACCACCGCGGCGCAACAGGGCGGGTTCGTGCTGATGGACCTGGCCAAGGGCGAATACCCGCCGCTGGACGGTTTCCTCTTCACCGCCATGATCGCTCGTGAAGACTGGCTCAATGGCAACGCCGACACCGCCCGCAAAATGGTTCGGGCCCTATGGCGCGCCGAGCAACTGATCGCCAACGCCCCGGACCAGGCCCGCGAAGCCGTGCGCCCATACTTCGCCCACACCAGCGCGACGATCTTCGATGCCGCCTGGGCCGCCTCGCTGCCCTCCTATCCCGCCACACCCGCGGTGGAACGCGCCGGCATCGACAAGAACATCCACTTCATGAATGCCGTCGAGGCCGAGCCGGTCAGCGTCGACCCACAATCGGTCTTCACCAACGCAATCGTCGAGGCGGTAGCCCCCGAACTGTCACAGGCGCGAGGAGCGCAACAATGACCCCCGAAGTCCACCTGATCAACGTCTTCCCCGCCGCCAGCAACGGCGGTAACCCCGCCCCCACCGTCGCCCGCGCCGACGGTATGAGCGACGCCGACATGCAGGCCGTGGCCCGCGCCTACGGCCACGAATGCGGCTTCGTCTGCAGCCCGCCGTCAGGTTCGAACTACGATTACGCCCTGCGCTTCTGGGTGCCCAACCACGAAATGGAAATGTGCGGCCACGCCACCGTCGGCGCCATCTGGCTGCTGGAGCACCTGGGCTTGCTGAGCAAACGACAGCTCGAACTCTGGACCCTGAGCGGTCGCGTGCAGGCCCAGGTCAGCCACACGCCCGACGGCACAATCCAGGTCGAGATCACCCAGCCCAAGGGCCAGGTCGAGCCGCTGACAGCGCCGGATATCGAAGCCGAAATTCTCTCCGTGCTCGGCATCAGCGCCAACGAACTCGCCCCACTGCCGATCCAGAACGCCGCCACCAGCCGCGTGAAGACATTGGTCCCACTCAAGAGCGTCGCCGTGCTCGACAGCCTCAAGCCAGACTACCGGCGCATCGAGCAACTGTGCGAACGCATCGGCTCGACCGGCCTGTACCCCTATGCCGTCCACGACCTCGCCGCCCGCCAGTTCGACGCCAGGCAATTCCCCAAGTCCTCGGGCTACCCCGAAGACGCTGCCACCGGCATCGCTGCCGCCGCCCTGGCCTTCGGCCTGCTGGAAAACGGCCTGGTCAGCGCCGACGACCGCCCGCTGCAGGTGCGCCAAGGTCGCGCCATGGGCCGCCCGTCGCAGATTGCCCTGCGCTTTCGCCACGATGACAGGGCGCAGGTGCAAGGGCTCTGGCTCGGCGGCCCGGTGAGCCTGGCGCAGGTGGTCGCATGAGCCCGCGCGAAAAGCTGCACAGCCTGGGCCTGAGCCTGCCCGAAGCTCCCGCGCCCAAGGGTGACTACGTGCCGGTCGTGGTCCACAACGGCACGGCCTACGTCAGCGGCCAGGTGTGCCGCCTGGAGCGAGACATCATCACCGGCCCCGCCCGTGACGACACCCCCGACCAGACCCTGGCACTGGCCGCAAGCACCTGCGTACTGCGCGCACTGAGCGCGCTGGAACAGGCTATCGGCGATCTGGACAAGGTCGAGCGCGTGCTGTTCATGCGTGGGTTCGTCTATGCCGAGGATGGGTACGAGCAGTACTCGAAGGTGCTCGACCACGGCTCGCGCCTGCTGATCGATGTGTTTGGCGAGCGCGGCCGACATGCGCGCTCGGCGCTCGGGGTGGCGGGGTTGCCGAGCAGCGGTTTGCTGGAGGTGGAACTGGTGGTAGCGGTACGCGGGTGAAGGCTGCCGCTCCTGGGAGTTGGCCTCCAGGAGCGGCGCAATGGATCGCTTGTCAAAAGGCGACGCGATGATGTGAGCCCCCTCCTCGGCAGATCTCCTCTCTGTCAAATCCGCTGGTAATGATATGAATTCTCATTAGAATACCCCCCTTCAAACGGGCGTCATGTCTGGGCAGAGGGGAACGGTGACCATGGAAACCGGGGACAACCAACAAAGGCTCAGTGCGCTGTTCATCGGCCAACGCACCGCCCTGGTCCGTATGTTGTCGCGTGTTGTCGGCTGCGCCAGTCTCGCGGAAGACCTGGCCCAGGAAGCCTATCTGAAAGTGGCGAAAGCCCTGAACACCCGGCCCATCGAACACCTGCACCCGTTTCTCTACCAGACCGCACAATACCTGGCTTTCGATCACCTGCGCAGTCAGCGAAGCAAGCGGCGCTTCGAGTGTCAGCTCAGCGACGAAAACCCTGTCAGCGAGATTCCAACCTCAGCCCCCGGGCCAGAAATCCACGCTCAAGGCCAACAACAACTGCAACGGTTTCAACAGGTCCTCGCGACGCTGCCCAGGCGCCAACAACAAATCCTGGTACTGCACAAACTGCACGACCTTTCCCAGAGCGAAATCGCCCAGCGCCTGCAAGTGTCGCTGAGCACGGTGGAAAAAGATCTGCGCAACGCCCTTAATGCCTGCATCAAGGCCACCGACCTGCAGGGTCCTCATGACTGAACACTCCGCAAAAGCCACCCCCGACGCGGCCGCCCGCGAACAGGCCAGCGCGTGGTTCACCCAACGCCAGGCCTTCGCGCAGAACCCTGCCCTGCGCCAGCGCTTCGAGCAGTGGCGCGACGCAGACCCACAACATGCCGCGGCCTACGACGCCCTGCAAGCCTTGTGGGATGCCGATGCGTTCAAACACGCTTTGCAGCACCTCGAAGCCGACCTGCACTTGCCGGCCATGCCGGCCAACCGGCCAAAACGGCCAGACAGGACACCGCTCTATGCCAGCGCTGCCGCACTGCTGCTCATGCTGGTAGCGGGCTGGAGGGCCGACCTGCCCTTGCGCCTGCAAGCCGACTACCTCACCTCGACAGCCCAGACCGAGCAGGTCGAGCTGCCCGACGGCTCGCACCTTATGCTGGGCAGCCATAGCGCGATCAGCACCGAATTCGCCGCCGATCATCGACGCATCCGCCTGTTACGCGGTGAAATCTACGTCGAAGCCTTCCACGACACGACGCGCCCGCTGACCATCCAGGCAGGCGAGGCCGAGGTGACGGTGGTCGGTACTAAATTCAGCGTCAGCAAGGGCGACGACAGCGTGACCGTCGCCGTCCGCGAAGGCCGTGTGCGTTTCGCCGACGCGGCGGGAGAAACCAGCCTGCTGCAGGCCGGCCACTGGCAACAACTGCGCAGCCTCCGCCTGCAGCCCATGAACCTCGACGGCGGCGAACGCCAGATGGCCTGGGTCAACGGCCGTCTGTCGTTCCAGGACGCGCCCCTGGCAGAGGTCATCGACACCCTACGGCGCTACTACCCCGCGCCGATCCTGCTGCTCAACAAGAGCGCCGCCCACCAACGGGTCAGCGGCAACTACCAGGTGGATGACCCCGTGGCCATCGCCCAGGCGCTGAGCACGGTCACCTCGGCGCAACTCACCCGCCTGCCGGGCGGCATACTGATCATTCGTTGAGCAGCGCCAATCGAATAGTTCTCGAATAAAAGTTTTACGGCTTTCGAAGTGCCAACCCGTCATGGATTTTGCTTTTTTTAAATAATTCCCATTTCGAACGGCACTCGCATGCATCCTCCATCAGTCAACCCGCGCCCCACCCCGACCATCCTGGCGCTAGCCATCTGCCTGGCCTGTGGCAACGCCCTGGCCGTGGAGCCCGCTGGCGCCAAGCAAGGCCACGCCGCACAGGACACCTACGCCTTCAGCATTGCCCACCAACCCTTGGCCAACGCCCTTGACCAACTGAGCATGCAGAGCGGGCTGCAAATCGCCTACTCGGCGGAGCTGGCCCACGGCCAGGAATCGCCCGGCGTCAGCGGGCGCATGACTGCCCAGCAGGCCCTGAGCCAATTGCTGACAGGCACCGAGCTGGCCTTCGAATACAGCGGCCCGAACGCCGTCATGCTGACCCGCGTCCCCCAGGCCACAGGCCCGCTGGAACTGAGTGCGACCAACATCATCAGCAACCAGCTGGGCACCGTCACCGAAGGCACGGGCTCCTACACACCCGGCACCATCGCCACGGCCACCCGCCTGGTACTCAAACCCAGGGAAACTCCGCAATCGATCAGCGTGGTCACCCGCCAGCACATGGATGACTTTGCCCTCAACAACGTCGACGCGGTGATGCGCCACACCCCCGGCATCACCGTGTCGGCCTACGACACCGACAGGACCAACTACTATTCCCGCGGTTTCTCGATCAACAACTTCCAGTACGACGGCATTCCCTCTGCCGTGCGAAACGTCGCCTACTCGGCAGGCAACACCCTGAGCGACACGGCGATCTATGACCGCATCGAAGTGCTCAAGGGCGCCTCCGGCCTGCTCAGCGGCGCCGGCTCCCTTGGCGGCACCATCAATCTGGTGCGCAAAAAGCCCACCGCCGACTTTCAAGGCCACGCCACCCTCGGCGCAGGCTCCTGGGACAACTACCGCAGCGAGCTGGACGTCAGCGGCCCGCTGACCGAAACCGGCAACGTGCGCGGCCGCGCCGTGGCCGCCTACCAGGACAAGCACTCGTTCATCGACCGCTACTCCAGCAAGAACTCGGTGTTCTACGGCATCCTCGAGTTCGACCTGTCCCCCGACACCCTGCTGACCGTGGGCGCCGACTACCAGGACAACGACCCCAAGGGCTCCACCTGGTCCGGCAGCTTCCCGCTGCTCAACTCCAAAGGCGAGCGCAACGACGCCAAGCGCTCGTTCAGCAACGCCACCGACTGGAGCAGTTGGCAGCAGTACACCCGCACCGTCTTCGCCACCCTGGAACACGACCTGGGCGATGGCTGGGTGACCAAGCTGCAACTAGACCACAAGTACAACGGCTATGACGCCCAGATGGGCTCCATCCAGTTCGACCAGCCACAGCCCGACGGCAGCGCCGAAATCAACGCACAACGCTACAAGGGCGACACCACCAGCGACTCTGCCGACCTATACATCAGCGGTCCGTTCAGCATGCTCGGCCGCGAGCACGACCTGGTACTCGGCGGCTCGATCAGCAAGGCCCACTGGCAAGGGAAGGGTTACTGGGACGAAACCTTCTCGGTGCCCAATCGCGTGGACTACAACAACTGGCACGGCAACCTGCCCAAGCCCGACTGGGGCCCGGTATCGCAGCGCACCGACGACGTGATCCGTCAGACCGGCGTCTACCTCACCACCCGCCTGAATGTCACCGACGAGCTGAAAGTCCTGCTAGGCGGTCGCGTGGTCAACTACAGCCTCACCGGCCTGACCCCGACCTACACCGAATCCGGACGTTTCATCCCGTATGCCGGCGCCATCTACGACCTGAACGACAACGTCTCGGTCTACGCCAGCTACACCGACGTATTCATGCCCCAGGAAAACTACAACCGCGATCGCGACAACAAACTGATCGAGCCGGATGAAGGCGAGAACTACGAAATCGGCATCAAGAGCGAATTCTTCGACGGCCGCCTGAATGCCAGCCTGGCCTATTTCGAAGTCAAGGAAAGCAACCGCTCGGTGCCGGACGACGCCTACAACAACCAGACGCCGACCCCACCCAACTACGCGTTCAAGGGCAGCAAGGCGACCACCAAGGGTTACGAACTGGAAGTCTCCGGCGAGCTCGCCCCCGGCTGGCAGGTGCAGGGCGGCTACACCCACAAGGTGGTGCGCGACGACAACGGCGTGAAGCTCTCGACCTTCGAGCCCGAAGACCAACTGAGCCTCTACACCACCTACAAGCTCACCGGCGATCTGGACAAGATGACCATCGGCGGCGGCGCACGCTGGCAGAACAAGGCCTGGCAGCAGATCTGGAACAGCCCCAAGGGCGTGAACGAGGACATCACCCAGAAATCCTACTGGGTGGTGGACCTGATGACCCGCTACCAGCTCACCAAGAACCTGTCGGCGACGCTCAACGTCAACAACATCTTCGACAAGTACTACTACACCAACGTGGGTTTCTATAACTCGGCGATTTATGGGGAACCGCGGAACGTGATGGTGACTACGCGGTGGGATTTCTAAGCGCGCAGCGCATCATCACTATCTGGGTGAAACCCCAATGCAGGCGCGGCCTCTTGCCGCGAAAGGGCCGCAGTGCGGCCCTGCCTGCCAGCGCATCCTGGATGATCAGAAATGCTTTCGACGGACTGATTCGCCGCTTTGAGTAGCCCGCTCCGACAGCCGTTTCGGAACGGTCCGACATACCCCACGATGCCGCCTTCTTATGCTCGCGAGTCCCTCAATCGCGGGCTAGCGGCTGACCCAACGGTCTCTCCTGACGCCCTGCTCAGGACCCGTCATGCCTCGCCCGCCCATCACGGAATTAGGTGGCAACCCGTTCAAGCCTTTCGCCCGAGAGCGGATCGAAAGCTCGATCGATCTTCCCAAACTGTATGCCGCAATCGACCGCGATCCCGCCATCGTCGGGGCGGGGGTGGTTTATGTCGATACTCATTACAACGCGATTACCTTGCGGGCGTTTCAGCCTGTTTGCAGCGTGCTGCCGAAGAGGGTGGTGCTGCAGGAGCTGCCCAGGGCGGTTACGGCTGAGCAGTATCTTGAGCAACAGGTGAAGGATCCGCGGCAGTCCAGGTTGATTTCGGATATTTGGGATGCGGGGTTGGCGTGTGCAGGGTTGATAGGTGGAGTGGTACTGATGTGGTCGGGCGGCACTGTAGCCGCTTTCACAGGGGGTATCGGACTTGTGATAAGCGCTGCTGGTCATGCTGCACTTGGAGCTTCCGCCGTTCAGTGTTATCTGGGTGGAACGCGTGTTTATCTGGAACTCACGCGACCAGAAGCAAACGATGAACTGGACCACAAAACTTGGTTTAAAATTCTCTCACCGCTTCTGGAAACAATCTCTCTCCTTGGCATCGCCAGCGCCTCCCTTAATACAATCAAATACCTCCAGATACTTAAGCGAACCACGGGCTTGGGATGGTTCGGATCAAGCAGAAAGCTGACTCGTCAGCAACGCAGCAAGCTGATGACAGAAATACTTTCCATCCGGCACCCATCGCTAACAGCCAAGCAACTTAAGCTCAAGCAGCGCCTTGGCATTTTCCCCAAACGGTTTACACCTACACAAGTCAGGAACACGACAAAAGCACGG
>NZ_BCBT01000027.1:0-79217 GCF_001320965.1 Pseudomonas sp. NBRC 111143
GAAGATTATTGAATAAGTAGTTGATTTATCTAAATCAGGCCGGCATAATGGCCGGCCTGATACAGCGTTACAGGTCAGTAGCTCAATTGGCAGAGCGACGGTCTCCAAAACCGTAGGTTGGGGGTTCGATTCCCTCCTGACCTGCCATTCACCTCGGTGTGATTGGCTTTCTTCTTACAGGATCCTCCCCGATGACTCCCAAAACTGAAGCCCAAGAATCGCGTTTTGATCTGTTCAAGTGGCTGGCTGTAGTTGCATTGGTTGTCGTAGGTGTCGTGGGTAATCAGTATTACTCCGCCGCTCCTATCCTGTATCGCGTTCTCGCGCTGCTCGCCCTGGCGGCTGTCGCAGGCTTCGTTGCTCTGCAGACTGCGAAGGGTAAGTCGTTCTTTACGCTGGCGAAGGAAGCTCGTGCCGAGATCCGTAAAGTCGTGTGGCCAACCCGCCAGGAGACTACCCAGACTACGTTGATCGTGGTGGCTGTGGTCCTCGTGATGGCGCTGCTGTTGTGGGGTCTGGATTCCCTGCTCGGCTGGTTGGTTTCCTTGATTGTTGGCTAAGGGTGTCTCGTGGCTAAGCGTTGGTATGTTGTGCATGCTTACTCGGGTTACGAGAAGCATGTCATGCGCTCCCTCATCGAGCGCGTAAAGCTGGCAGGCATGGAAGATGGGTTTGGCGAGATTCTCGTTCCGACCGAAGAAGTCGTCGAAATGCGCAACGGCCAGAAGCGCAAGAGTGAGCGTAAATTCTTCCCGGGCTATGTCCTGGTGCAGATGGAAATGAACGAAGGGACTTGGCACTTGGTCAAGGATACCCCTCGCGTCATGGGTTTCATTGGTGGTACCGCGGACAAGCCCGCGCCGATCACCGATAAAGAGGCAGAAGCTATTCTGCGTCGCGTTGCCGACGGCAGTGACAAGCCGAAGCCGAAGACGCTGTTCGAGCCGGGTGAAGTGGTTCGCGTCATTGACGGTCCATTCGCCGACTTCAACGGTAGCGTCGAAGAGGTTAACTACGAGAAGAGCCGTCTGCAGGTCGCAGTGCTCATTTTCGGTCGCTCTACTCCGGTAGAGCTTGAGTTCAGTCAGGTCGAGAAGGTCTAACTGAGCGACGCATCCCATACCCCGCAGCCCTATGTGCTGCGGGGTTTTGTCGTCACTGGGATAAAACGCAAGTCATCCGGGGAGCCACCAGGCGTTCGAACCCGATTTTGGAGTAGCTCATGGCTAAGAAGATTCAGGCTTACATCAAGCTGCAAGTAAAGGCCGGCCAGGCCAACCCAAGCCCACCCGTTGGTCCAGCACTGGGTCAACACGGTGTGAACATCATGGAATTCTGCAAGGCCTTCAACGCCCGTACTCAGGGTCAAGAAGCCGGCCTGCCGACTCCTGTGATCATCACTGTTTACAGTGACCGTAGCTTCACCTTCGAAACCAAGAGCACCCCTGCCTCGGTTCTGCTGAAGAAAGCTGCTGGCCTGACCAGTGGTTCGGCCCGTCCGAACACCGTCAAGGTCGGTACCGTCACCCGCGCTCAGCTGGAAGATATCGCCAAGGCAAAACAGGCTGATCTGACCGCCGCTGACCTGGATGCAGCTGTACGCACCATCGCTGGCTCTGCCCGCAGCATGGGCCTGAACGTGGAGGGTGTGTAATGGCTAAGCTGACCAAGCGTCAAAAGGCAATCGCCGAGAAAATCGAAGCAGGCAAGGCCTATAACTTCGAAGAGGCCGCTACCCTGCTGGCTTCGCTGCCGGCTGCCAAATTCGTCGAGTCGTACGACATCGCCGTAAACCTCGGTGTTGATCCGCGTAAATCCGACCAGGTCGTTCGTAGCGCTACTGTGCTGCCGCACGGCACTGGCAAGACCGTACGCGTTGCTGTCTTCACCCAGGGTCCAGCTGCCGAGGCCGCTCTGGCTGCCGGCGCTGACCGCGTAGGTATGGACGATCTGGCTGCCGAAATGAAAGGCGGCGACCTGAACTATGACGTCGTCATCGCATCCCCGGATGCCATGCGCGTTGTCGGTCAGCTGGGTCAGGTTCTGGGTCCTCGTGGCCTGATGCCTAACCCGAAAGTCGGTACCGTGACCCCTGACGTAGCCACTGCCGTGAAAAACGCCAAGGCTGGTCAGGTTCGCTACCGTACCGACAAGAACGGTATCATCCACACCTCCGTTGGCAAGATCGGCTTCGAAGCTGACAAGCTGAAGGAAAACGTTGAAGCCCTGATCGCTGATCTGAAGCGTATCAAGCCGGCTTCCTCGAAAGGTATCTACGTCAAGCGCGTTACCCTGAGCACCACCATGGGCCCAGGTCTGATCATCGATCAGAGCTCGCTGAACGTGTAATGCAAAGTCGGCGCGGTCTCTCGAGCGCGCCGACTGCAACAAGATTGGGGTCCCTGCCTGGCGGGGGCTATCCAAGACCGTAGGCGACGCAAGTCTTAAAACACAAGCCTACGCAGATGGTGCTCCCGATTCGCTCGCGAATCAGACACCAAAACGACATCCGGCCTCGGCCAGATGAAACGGTAGAAACCAGGAGTAAACCCGTGGCAATTAAACTCGAAGACAAGAAGGCCATCGTCGCTGAAGTCAACGAGGCTGCCAAAGTCGCTCTGTCCGCTGTCGTGGCCGATGCCCGTGGTGTGACTGTAGGCGCAATGACCGGACTCCGTAAAGAGGCTCGTGAAGCTGGCGTATACGTGCGTGTCGTACGTAACACCCTGCTCAAGCGCGCTGTTGCTGACACTGAATTCAGTGTCCTCAACGACGCCTTCACCGGCCCTACCCTGATTGCGTTCTCCAACGAACACCCGGGCGCTGCTGCTCGTCTGTTCAAGGAATTCGCCAAGGGTCAGGACAAGTTCGAGATCAAGGCAGCTGCGTTCGACGGCAAGTTCCTTGCCGCTAACCAGATCGACGTGCTGGCAACCCTGCCAACTCGCGACGAGGCTATCGCACAGCTGATGAGCGTAATCCAAGGTGCAACCAGCAAGCTGGCTCGTACCCTGGCAGCTCTGCGCGACCAGAAAGAAGCCGCTGCTGCCTAAGGCGGCGTAGCTTCTCTCGAAATCAAACGTTTAATTTGATGGCCGTGTAAGGCTGTCCCCCAATACAGGAATTCATAGTCATGTCTCTGACTAACGAGCAAATCATCGAAGCAATCGGCCAGAAAACCGTTCTGGAAATTGTTGAACTGATCAAAGCAATGGAAGAAACCTTCGGCGTTACCGCTGCTGCCGCTGTTGCCGCTGGCCCAGCTGCTGCCGCCGCCGTTGTTGAAGAGCAGACCGAGTTCAACGTTGTCCTGGTTGAAGCCGGCGACAAGAAAGTGAACGTCATCAAAGCCGTTCGCGAACTGACCGGTCTGGGCCTGAAAGAAGCCAAAGAGAAAGTCGATGGCGCTCCTCAGGTTGTAGCTGAAGGCGTTTCGAAAGAAGCCGCTGAAGACGCTAAGAAGAAGCTGGAAGAAGCTGGCGCTAAAGTCGAGCTGAAGTAATTTCGACTTTGCGACTGCAGCCTGAGCGTCAAGCGTAGGGCTGATGGCTGGTGGCCTGTGCCACCGGCCTTTTTCCGTTATTGGTGGCCGATCATGTCGGCCCCGATAATGAGCTGCAAGACACCCATGTGGGTGGCGCAAACCAAGGGGTTTGCACGATTTTCTGGCTGCTCCCGCCGGGAGAAGCCAAACAAGCAGGTGACCAAGCTGGGGAACGCTGATGGCTTACTCATACACTGAGAAAAAACGTATCCGCAAGGACTTTAGCAAGTTGCCGGACGTCATGGATGTGCCGTATCTCCTGGCCATCCAGCTGGATTCGTATCGCGAATTCCTGCAGGCGGGAGCATCCAAGGATCAGTTCCGCGACGTCGGTCTGCATGCGGCCTTCAAATCGGTATTCCCGATCATCAGCTACTCCGGCAATGCTGCCCTGGAGTACGTAGGCTATCGCCTGGGCGAGCCTGCCTTCGATGTGAAGGAATGTGTCCTGCGTGGCGTGACCTTCGCGGTCCCACTGCGGGTCAAGGTGCGCCTGATCATCTTCGACAAGGAATCGTCGAACAAAGCGATCAAGGACATCAAAGAGCAAGAAGTCTACATGGGTGAAATTCCCCTGATGACTGAGAACGGTACCTTCGTTATCAACGGTACCGAGCGTGTGATCGTTTCCCAGCTGCACCGTTCGCCTGGTGTGTTCTTCGACCACGACCGTGGCAAGACTCACAGCTCCGGCAAGCTGCTGTACTCCGCTCGCATCATTCCTTACCGCGGCTCCTGGCTCGACTTCGAGTTCGATCCGAAGGACTGCGTGTTCGTCCGTATCGACCGTCGCCGCAAGCTGCCGGCCTCCGTACTGCTGCGCGCGCTGGGCTACAGCACCGAAGAGATCCTGGACACCTTCTATACCACCAACGTGTTCCACGTTTCCGGTGAGAAGCTGAGCCTGGAGCTGGTTGCCCAGCGTCTGCGCGGTGAAGTTGCGGTAATGGACATTACCGACGAGACCGGCAAGGTCATCGTCGAGCAAGGCCGCCGTATCACTGCGCGCCACATCAACCAGATCGAGAAGGCTGGCGTCAAGCAGCTGGACGTTCCGCTCGAGTACATGATTGGCCGTACCACTGCCAAGGCCATCGTGCACCCGGCAACTGGTGAAATCCTGGCCGAGTGCAACACCGAGCTGACCACCGATCTGCTGGTCAAGATCGCCAAGGCCCAGGTCGTCCGCATCGAGACCCTGTACACCAACGACATCGATTGCGGTCCGTTCATCGCCGACACGCTGAAGATCGATACCACCAGCAACCAGCTGGAAGCGTTGGTCGAAATCTATCGCATGATGCGTCCAGGCGAGCCACCAACCAAGGACGCCGCCGAGACCCTGTTCAACAACCTGTTCTTCAGCGCCGAGCGTTACGACCTGTCCGCCGTAGGCCGCATGAAGTTCAACCGTCGTATCGGTCGCACCGAGATCGAAGGTTCGGGCGTGCTGAGCAAGGAAGACATCGTCGATGTACTGAAGACCCTGGTCGACATCCGTAACGGCAAGGGCATCGTCGACGACATCGACCACCTGGGTAACCGTCGCGTGCGTTGTGTCGGCGAGATGGCCGAGAACCAGTTCCGCGTTGGCCTGGTGCGCGTCGAGCGTGCGGTCAAAGAGCGTCTGTCGATGGCCGAAAGCGAAGGCCTGATGCCGCAGGACCTGATCAACGCCAAGCCGGTTGCGGCGGCGGTGAAGGAGTTCTTCGGTTCCAGCCAGCTCTCGCAGTTCATGGACCAGAACAACCCGCTCTCCGAGATCACCCACAAGCGTCGTGTCTCCGCACTCGGCCCTGGCGGTCTGACCCGTGAGCGCGCCGGCTTCGAAGTCCGTGACGTACACCCGACCCACTACGGCCGCGTGTGCCCGATCGAAACGCCGGAAGGTCCGAACATCGGTTTGTTCAACTCCCTGGCGGCCTACGCCCGCACCAACCAGTACGGCTTCCTGGAAAGCCCGTACCGTGTGGTGAAAGAGGGTGTGGTCACCGACGACATCGTGTTCCTGTCGGCGATCGAAGAAGCTGATCACGTCATCGCCCAGGCTTCGGCTGCGATGAACGAGCAGAAGCACCTGATCGACGAGCTGGTAGCGGTCCGTCACCTGAACGAATTCACCGTCAAGGCGCCGGAAGACGTCACCCTGATGGACGTTTCGCCGAAGCAGGTTGTTTCCGTTGCTGCCTCGCTGATTCCGTTCCTCGAGCACGACGACGCCAACCGTGCGTTGATGGGTTCGAACATGCAGCGTCAGGCTGTACCGACCCTGCGTGCCGACAAGCCGCTGGTAGGTACCGGCATGGAGCGCAACGTCGCCCGTGACTCCGGCGTCTGCGTCGTGGCTCGCCGTGGTGGTGTGATCGACTCGGTCGACGCCAGTCGTATCGTCGTGCGTGTAGCTGACGACGAAGTCGAGACCGGTGAAGCAGGTGTGGATATCTACAACCTGACCAAATACACCCGTTCGAACCAGAACACCTGCATCAACCAGCGCCCGCTGGTGAGCAAGGGTGATGTGGTTGCGCGTGGCGACATCATGGCTGACGGTCCGTCCACCGATATGGGTGAACTGGCACTGGGCCAGAACATGCGCATCGCGTTCATGGCGTGGAACGGCTTCAACTTCGAAGACTCCATCTGCCTGTCCGAGCGTGTGGTTCAGGAAGACCGCTTCACCACGATCCACATCCAGGAACTGACCTGTGTGGCGCGTGACACCAAGCTTGGCCCAGAGGAAATCACCGCGGACATCCCGAACGTGGGTGAGGCTGCGCTGAACAAGCTGGACGAAGCCGGTATCGTCTACGTAGGTGCCGAAGTCGGCGCCGGTGACATCCTGGTCGGCAAGGTCACTCCGAAAGGCGAGACCCAGCTGACGCCGGAAGAGAAACTGCTGCGTGCGATCTTCGGTGAGAAGGCCAGCGACGTCAAAGACACTTCCCTGCGCGTGCCGACCGGCACCAAGGGCACTGTCATCGACGTACAGGTCTTCACCCGTGATGGCGTCGAGCGCGACAGCCGCGCCCTGGCCATCGAGAAGATGCAGCTGGACGAGATCCGCAAGGACCTCAACGAAGAGTTCCGCATCGTCGAAGGCGCAACCTTCGAGCGTCTGCGTTCGGCTCTGAACGGCCAGGTGGTCGACGGTGGTGCGGGCCTGAAGAAAGGCACCGTGATCACTGACGACGTACTGAACGGTCTGGAGCACGGCCAGTGGTTCAAACTGCGCATGGCCGAAGATGCACTGAACGAGCAGCTGGAAAAGGCTCAGCAGTACATCGTCGATCGTCGCCGTCTGCTGGACGACAAGTTCGAAGACAAGAAGCGCAAGCTGCAGCAGGGCGATGACCTGGCTCCAGGCGTACTGAAGATCGTCAAGGTCTACCTGGCAATCCGCCGTCGCATCCAGCCGGGTGACAAGATGGCCGGTCGTCACGGTAACAAGGGTGTCGTCTCGGTGATCATGCCGGTAGAAGACATGCCGCACGACGCCAACGGTACTCCGGTCGACGTCGTACTGAACCCGCTGGGCGTACCTTCGCGTATGAACGTCGGTCAGATTCTCGAAACCCACCTGGGCCTGGCGGCCAAAGGTCTGGGCGAGAAGATCGACCGCATGATCGAAGAACAGCGCAAGGCAGCCGAGCTGCGTACCTTCCTGACCGAGATCTATAACGAGATCGGTGGTCGTCAGGAAAACCTCGACGAGTTCTCCGACGCAGAGATCTTCGCCCTGGCCAACAACCTCAAGAAAGGTGTGCCGATGGCGACGCCTGTCTTCGACGGTGCCAAGGAGCGTGAGATCAAGGCCATGCTGAAGCTGGCCGACCTGCCAGAGAGCGGCCAGATGGTGCTGTTCGACGGCCGTACCGGCAACAAGTTCGAGCGTCCTGTGACCGTTGGTTACATGTACATGCTCAAGCTGAACCACTTGGTGGACGACAAGATGCACGCGCGTTCCACTGGTTCCTACAGCCTGGTTACCCAGCAGCCGTTGGGTGGTAAGGCGCAGTTCGGTGGTCAGCGTTTCGGGGAGATGGAAGTGTGGGCGCTGGAAGCATACGGCGCGGCATACACCCTGCAAGAAATGCTCACAGTGAAGTCGGACGACGTGAACGGCCGTACCAAGATGTACAAGAACATCGTGGATGGCGATCACCGTATGGAGCCGGGCATGCCCGAGTCCTTCAACGTGTTGATCAAAGAGATCCGTTCGCTCGGTATCGATATCGATCTGGAAACCGAATAACACGTGACGCGAAGGGGAGCGGGGCTGGTATAGCCCGCTTCCTGCTCCGCCAGGAGGAAAGGCCTTGAAAGACCTACTGAATTTGCTGAAAAACCAGGGTCAAGTCGAAGAGTTCGACGCCATCCGCATCGGTCTGGCGTCGCCTGAAATGATCCGTTCGTGGTCGTTCGGTGAAGTTAAGAAGCCGGAAACCATCAACTACCGTACGTTCAAACCTGAGCGTGACGGCCTGTTCTGCGCCAAGATCTTTGGCCCAGTCAAGGACTACGAGTGCCTGTGCGGCAAGTACAAGCGCCTCAAGCACCGCGGTGTGATCTGCGAGAAGTGCGGCGTTGAAGTTGCCCTGGCCAAGGTTCGTCGTGAGCGCATGGCGCACATCGAACTGGCCTCGCCGGTCGCCCACATCTGGTTCCTGAAGTCGCTGCCGTCCCGTATCGGCCTGCTGATGGACATGACCCTGCGTGACATCGAGCGCGTGCTCTACTTCGAGAGCTACGTGGTGATCGATCCAGGCATGACCACCCTCGAGAAGGGTCAGCTGCTGAACGACGAGCAGTACTTCGAAGCGCTGGAAGAGTTCGGTGACGACTTCGACGCCCGCATGGGTGCCGAGGCTGTCCGCGAGCTGCTGCACGCGATCGACCTGGAGCACGAGATTGGCCGTCTGCGTGAAGAAATTCCGCAAACCAACTCGGAAACCAAGATCAAGAAGCTGTCCAAGCGCCTGAAGCTGATGGAAGCTTTCCAGGGCTCGGGCAACCTGCCTGAGTGGATGGTCCTGACCGTCCTGCCAGTGCTGCCGCCGGACCTGCGTCCGCTGGTTCCGCTGGATGGTGGCCGCTTCGCGACCTCCGACCTGAACGACCTGTATCGTCGGGTGATCAACCGTAACAACCGTCTGAAGCGCCTGCTCGATCTGTCGGCGCCGGACATCATCGTGCGCAACGAAAAGCGCATGCTGCAGGAAGCAGTCGATGCCCTGCTCGACAACGGCCGTCGCGGTCGCGCCATCACTGGCTCGAACAAGCGTCCGCTGAAGTCGCTGGCCGACATGATCAAAGGTAAGCAAGGTCGCTTCCGTCAGAACTTGCTCGGTAAGCGCGTGGACTACTCCGGTCGTTCGGTAATTACCGTAGGCCCGACCCTGCGTCTGCATCAGTGCGGTCTGCCGAAGAAGATGGCCCTCGAGCTGTTCAAGCCGTTCATTTTCGGCAAGCTGGAAATGCGTGGTCTGGCGACCACCATCAAGGCGGCCAAGAAGATGGTCGAGCGCGAGTTGCCAGAGGTCTGGGACGTTCTCGCCGAAGTCATCCGCGAACACCCCGTCCTGCTGAACCGTGCACCGACGCTGCACCGTCTGGGTATCCAGGCGTTCGAGCCGGTGCTGATCGAAGGCAAGGCGATCCAGCTGCACCCGCTGGTCTGTGCTGCGTACAACGCCGACTTCGACGGTGACCAGATGGCCGTTCACGTGCCGCTGACCCTGGAAGCCCAGCTCGAAGCGCGCGCGCTGATGATGTCGACCAACAACATCCTGTCGCCAGCCAACGGTGAGCCGATCATCGTTCCTTCGCAGGACGTCGTACTGGGTCTGTACTACATGACCCGCGAAGCCATCAACGCCAAGGGCGAAGGTCGCGTGTTCGCCGACCTGCAGGAAGTCGACCGCGTATTCCGCGCCGGCGAGGCTGCCCTGCACGCGAAAATCAAGGTCCGTATCAACGAGACCGTGAAAGACCGTGATGGCAGCGTCACCAAGAACACCCGTATCGTCGACACCACCGTTGGCCGTGCGCTGCTGTTCCAGGTCGTTCCGGCAGGTCTGCCGTACGACGTGGTCAACCAGCCCATGAAGAAAAAGGCGATCTCCAAGCTGATCAACCAGTGCTACCGCGTGGTTGGTCTGAAAGAGACCGTGATCTTCGCTGACCAGCTGATGTACACCGGTTTCGCTTACTCGACCATTTCCGGCGTCTCGATCGGTGTTAACGACTTCGTTATCCCGGACGAAAAAGCCCGCATCATCGGTACTGCCACCGATGAAGTGAAGGAAATCGAGAGCCAGTACGCCTCCGGCCTGGTTACCCAGGGCGAGAAGTACAACAAGGTCATCGACTTGTGGTCGAAGGCGAACGACGAAGTGTCCAAGGCGATGATGGCCAACCTTTCGAAAGAGAAGGTCATCGACCGTGAGGGCAAGGAAGTCGAGCAAGAGTCCTTCAACTCGATGTACATGATGGCTGACTCGGGTGCGCGGGGTTCCGCTGCACAGATTCGTCAGCTGGCGGGTATGCGTGGTCTGATGGCCAAGCCGGACGGCTCGATCATCGAGACGCCGATCACTGCGAACTTCCGTGAAGGTCTGAGCGTACTGCAGTACTTCATCTCGACCCACGGTGCTCGTAAAGGTCTGGCGGATACCGCACTGAAGACTGCGAACTCCGGTTACCTGACTCGCCGTCTGGTAGACGTGGCGCAGGATCTGGTCGTGACCGAGATCGACTGCGGCACCGACCAGGGCCTGTTGATGACGCCGCACATCGAAGGTGGCGACGTTGTAGAGCCGCTGGGTGAGCGTGTTCTGGGTCGTGTCATCGCCCGCGACGTGTTCAAGCCTGGTACCGAGGACGTCATCGTTCCTGCTGGCACCCTGGTCGACGAGAAGTGGGTCGAGTTCATCGAGCTGAACAGCATCGACGAAGTGATCGTGCGTTCGCCGATCAGCTGCGAAACCCGCTATGGCATCTGCGCCAAGTGCTACGGTCGTGACCTGGCTCGTGGTCACCAGGTGAACATCGGTGAAGCTGTCGGCGTCATCGCTGCACAGTCGATCGGTGAGCCGGGTACCCAGCTGACCATGCGTACCTTCCACATCGGTGGTGCTGCAAGCCGTACCTCGGCTGCCGACAGCGTCCAGGTGAAGAACGGCGGTATGGTACGTCTGCACAACCTGAAGCAGGTCGAGCGTGCCGATGGCAACCTGGTCGCGGTATCGCGTTCCGGCGAGCTGGCCATTGCCGACGAGTTCGGTCGTGAGCGTGAGCGCTACAAGCTGCCTTACGGTGCCGTGATTTCGGTCAAGGAAGGTGAGAAGGTCGAAGCTGGCGCCATCGTCGCCAAGTGGGACCCGCACACCCACCCGATCGTTACCGAACTGAAAGGTACCGTGACCTTCGTGGGCATGGAAGAAAACATCACGATCAAGCGCCAGACCGACGAACTGACCGGCCTGACCAACATTGAAGTCCTGGACGTCAAGGATCGCCCTGCTGCTGGCAAGGAAATCCGTCCGGCCATCAAGATGGTCGATGCCAACGGCAAGGATCTGTACCTGCCGGGTACCGACGTGCCGGCTCAGTACTTCCTGCCGGCCAACGCCCTCGTCGGTGTGGCTGACGGTGCCCAGATCGGCGTCGGTGACGTTATCGCGCGTATCCCGCAAGAAACGTCGAAGACCCGTGACATCACCGGTGGTCTGCCGCGCGTTGCCGACCTGTTCGAAGCGCGTCGTCCGAAGGAAGCGTCGATCCTGGCTGAAGTCAGCGGTACCATCGCGTTCGGTAAAGAGACCAAGGGCAAGCGTCGCCTGGTCATCACGCCGACCGACGGCAGCGATCCGTACGAAGAGCTGATTCCGAAGTGGCGCCACCTGAACGTCTTCGAAGGCGAACAGGTAAACCGCGGCGAAGTCATCTCCGACGGTCCAAGTGATCCGCACGACATCCTGCGTCTGCTGGGTGTCAGCGCGCTGGCGAAATACATCGTCAACGAGATCCAGGACGTTTACCGTCTGCAGGGCGTGAAGATCAACGACAAGCACATCGAGACCATCCTGCGCCAGATGCTGCGCAAGGTCGAGATCAGCGAGTCGGGCGATTCCAGCTTCATCAAGGGCGACCAGATGGAGCTGACCCAGGTACTGGTAGAGAACGAGCGTCTGGCTGGCGAAGACAAGTTCATCTCCAAGTTCACCCGTGTCCTGTTGGGTATCACCAAGGCGTCGTTGTCGACCGAGTCGTTCATCTCCGCGGCTTCCTTCCAGGAAACCACCCGCGTACTGACCGAAGCGGCGGTAACCGGCAAGCGCGACTACCTGCGTGGCCTGAAAGAGAACGTGGTCGTGGGTCGTCTGATCCCGGCCGGTACCGGTCTGGCGTACCACAGCGAGCGCAAGCGTCGCCGTGATGCCGACAAGCCGCTGCGTGTGAGCGCCAGTGAGGTGGAAGCCGCACTGACCGAAGCGCTGAACTCCAGCGGTAACTAAGAAGAGGCGGGGCCCCGGCCCCTTCCTCCCGAGTCTCGGTGACATGATTTGTTGCCGATGATCGGGCAGGAAGGGTCGGGGCCTTGTCTTGACTGGGTGCAAGATCCTCTTTAGACTTTTGTACCCTTAAATTTGGTGAGGCTCCGTCTCGCCAATTTTTGGCTTTCTTGCAAGACAATAGAGTCGCAAGACAATCAGTGGAGCTAGTAGATGGCAACTATCAACCAGCTGGTACGTCAGCCGCGCAAGCGTTCGGTCGAGAAGTCCGACGTTCCTGCGCTGCAGAACTGCCCGCAGCGTCGTGGCGTGTGCACCCGTGTGTACACCACCACGCCGAAAAAACCTAACTCGGCACTGCGTAAAGTATGCCGTGTGCGTCTGACCAACGGTTTCGAGGTTTCCTCGTACATCGGCGGTGAAGGCCACAACCTGCAAGAGCACAGCGTCGTCCTGATCCGTGGCGGCCGTGTAAAAGACTTGCCAGGTGTTCGTTACCACACCGTTCGCGGCTCTCTGGATACTTCGGGCGTCAAAGGCCGTAACCAGGGCCGTTCGAAGTACGGTACCAAGCGTCCGAAGTAATCGGTCGTTTGCAGACATCCATTTATTTGAGTCGATAAGAGTAAGGTCGGGCAGGGGTCGAAGACCCGCGTCCCGGGCTAACCTGAAGACCGTTTGAGGGCTTATCATGCCAAGACGTCGTGTAGCAGCAAAACGTGAGATCCTTGACGATCCGAAATACGGATCTCAGATCCTCGCCAAGTTCATGAACCACGTGATGGAAAGCGGCAAGAAGGCCGTAGCCGAGCGCATCGTTTACGGTGCCCTGGATACTGTCAAAGCACGCAAGAACAGCGACCCCCTGGAAATCTTCGAGAAAGCTCTCGACGCCATCGCTCCGCTGGTCGAAGTAAAGTCCCGTCGTGTCGGCGGTGCCACTTACCAGGTTCCGGTTGAAGTTCGTCCATCCCGTCGTAACGCTCTGGCAATGCGCTGGCTCGTAGACTACGCCCGCAAGCGCGGCGAGAAGTCGATGGCCCTGCGCCTGGCCGGCGAACTGCTGGATGCTGCCGAAGGCAAGGGTGCTGCAGTCAAGAAGCGTGAAGACGTGCACCGTATGGCCGAAGCCAACAAAGCGTTCTCGCACTACCGCTTCTAATTCAAGCATCAATCATTTTGCGAGGGCTTTATGGCTCGTACTACAGCAATTAACCGCTACCGTAACATTGGTATCTGTGCCCACGTTGACGCGGGCAAGACCACCACTACCGAGCGGATCCTGTTCTACACAGGTCTGAGCCACAAGATGGGCGAGGTGCATGATGGCGCCGCGACCACCGACTGGATGGTGCAGGAGCAGGAGCGCGGTATCACCATTACCTCCGCTGCCGTTACCACCTTCTGGAAAGGCTCCCGTGGTCAGTACGACAACTACCGCGTAAACGTCATCGATACCCCCGGCCACGTTGACTTCACCATTGAAGTAGAGCGTTCGCTGCGTGTACTCGACGGCGCGGTCGTCGTGTTCTGCGGTACCTCCGGCGTTGAGCCTCAGTCCGAAACCGTATGGCGTCAGGCCAACAAGTACGGCGTTCCACGTGTTGTCTACGTGAACAAGATGGACCGTGCCGGTGCCAACTTCCTGCGCGTTGTCGGCCAGATCAAGAACCGCCTGGGTCACACCCCGGTTCCGGTCCAGCTGGCCATCGGTGCTGAAGATGACTTCCAGGGTCAGGTTGACCTGATCAAGATGAAGGCCATCTACTGGAACGATGACGACAAAGGCACCACCTATCGCGAGGAAGAGATTCCTGCCGAGCTGGTGGACCTGGCCAACGAATGGCGCAGCAACATGGTCGAGGCTGCTGCCGAGGCCAACGAAGAGCTGATGAACAAGTACCTCGAAGAGGGTGACCTGTCCGTCGAAGACATCAAGGCTGGTCTGCGCGCCCGTACCCTGGCGAGCGAGATCGTTCCTGCTGTCTGCGGTTCCTCGTTCAAGAACAAGGGCGTTCCCCTGGTTCTCGACGCCGTCATTGACTTCCTGCCTGCGCCAACCGAGATCCCAGCGATCAAGGGTATTCACCCTGATCTGATCGACGTGCCGAAGGATGAAGTCACTCCAGAGCAGTACGACGAGCGTCCTGCTGACGACAACGAGCCGTTCTCGGCCCTGGCGTTCAAGATTGCCACCGACCCGTTCGTGGGTACTCTGACCTTCGTCCGCGTCTACTCGGGCTTCCTGACCTCCGGTGACTCCGTCATCAACTCGGTCAAGGGCAAGAAAGAGCGTGTCGGTCGTATGGTGCAGATGCACGCCAACCAGCGTGAAGAGATCAAAGAAGTACGCGCTGGCGACATCGCTGCTCTGATCGGCATGAAGGACGTCACCACCGGTGACACCCTGTGCAACGCCGACAAGCCGATCATCCTCGAGCGTATGGACTTCCCTGAGCCGGTAATTTCGCTCTCCGTAGAGCCGAAAACCAAGGCTGACCAGGAGAAGATGGGTATCGCTCTGGGCAAGCTGGCCCAGGAAGACCCGTCGTTCCGCGTCAAGACCGACGAAGAAACCGGCCAGACCATCATCTCCGGTATGGGTGAGCTGCACCTGGACATCCTCGTTGACCGCATGAAGCGCGAGTTCAACGTCGAGTGCAACGTCGGCAAGCCGCAGGTTTCGTACCGCGAGAAGATCACCAAGTCCAACGTCGAGATCGAAGGCAAGTTCGTTCGTCAGTCGGGTGGTCGTGGTCAGTTCGGTCACTGCTGGATCCGTTTCTCGGAGCCGGACGTGGACGAGAAGGGCAACATCACCGAAGGTCTGGTGTTCACCAACGAAGTCGTTGGTGGTGTGATTCCTAAGGAATTCATCGCCCCGATCCAGAAGGGTATCGAAGAGCAGATGAAAAACGGCGTTGTTGCCGGCTATCCGCTGCTCGGCCTGAAGGCTACGGTATTCGACGGTTCGTACCACGACGTCGACTCCAACGAAATGGCGTTCAAAATCGCCGCTTCGATGGCGACCAAGCAGCTGGCCCAGAAGGGCGGTGGCGTGGTGCTTGAGCCGATCATGAAGGTCGAAGTTGTAACCCCGGAAGATTACCTGGGTGACGTGATGGGTGACCTGAGCCGTCGTCGCGGGATGATCCAGGGTAATGAAGACTCGGTGTCCGGCAAGGTAATCACTGCTGAGGTACCGCTCGGAGAGATGTTCGGTTACGCGACCGACGTTCGTTCCATGTCTCAGGGTCGCGCAAGCTACTCCATGGAATTCTCCAAATACGCCGAAGCTCCGTCGAACATCGTCGAAGCACTCGTTAAAAAACAAGGCTAATCCCCTTTAGGCAAGAGGTTCACTGTCGTGGCTAAAGAAAAATTTGATCGTTCCCTTCCCCACGTTAACGTCGGCACTATCGGCCACGTTGACCACGGTAAGACCACTCTGACCGCAGCTCTGACTCGCGTCTGCTCCGAGGTTTTCGGTTCGGCAGTCGTTGAGTTCGACAAGATCGACTCGGCTCCGGAAGAAAAAGCGCGCGGTATCACCATCAACACCGCTCACGTCGAGTACAACTCGAACATTCGTCACTACGCTCACGTTGACTGCCCAGGTCACGCTGACTACGTGAAGAACATGATCACCGGTGCTGCCCAGATGGACGGCGCGATCCTGGTTTGCTCGGCTGCCGATGGTCCGATGCCACAAACCCGTGAGCACATCCTGCTGTCCCGTCAGGTAGGCGTTCCGTACATCGTGGTCTTCCTGAACAAGGCTGACCTGGTAGACGACGCTGAGCTGCTGGAACTGGTCGAGATGGAAGTTCGCGACCTGCTGTCCACCTATGACTTCCCAGGCGACGACACCCCGATCATCATCGGTTCGGCTCGTATGGCGCTGGAAGGCAAAGACGACAACGAAATGGGCACTACCGCTGTCAAGAAGCTGGTAGAAACTCTGGATGCCTACATTCCTGAGCCAGTTCGTGCCATCGACCAGCCATTCCTGATGCCGATCGAAGACGTATTCTCGATCTCGGGTCGTGGTACCGTTGTTACCGGCCGTATCGAGCGTGGCATCGTCCGCGTTCAGGATCCGCTGGAAATCGTTGGTCTGCGTGACACCACCACCACCACCTGCACCGGTGTTGAGATGTTCCGCAAGCTGCTGGACGAAGGTCGTGCTGGCGAGAACTGCGGCGTTCTGCTGCGTGGTACCAAGCGTGACGACGTTGAGCGTGGCCAGGTTCTGGTCAAGCCAGGTTCGGTCAAGCCGCACACCAAGTTCACCGCAGAAGTCTACGTTCTGTCGAAGGAAGAAGGCGGTCGTCACACTCCGTTCTTCAAAGGCTACCGTCCTCAGTTCTACTTCCGTACCACTGACGTGACCGGTAACTGCGAACTGCCGGAAGGCGTTGAAATGGTAATGCCAGGTGACAACATTCAGATGACTGTCACCCTGATCAAGACCATCGCAATGGAAGACGGTCTGCGCTTCGCCATCCGTGAAGGCGGTCGTACCGTCGGCGCCGGCGTCGTAGCCAAAATCATCGAGTAATCACTCGACCGATTGAAAAAACCCCCGCTTAGCGGGGGTTTTTTTTATTGGGTTGACACTAAATAGGGGCGTCTATAGAATCACGCCTCCTTTTAGCGGGCGTAGTGCGTCCGTTGGGAACAGCCTGGAGTCTGAAATCCAATGCAAAATCAGCAAATCCGTATCAGGTTGAAGGCTTTCGACCATCGCCTGATCGACCAATCCACCCAGGAAATCGTGGAAACCGCGAAACGTACTGGTGCACAAGTGCGTGGTCCAATTCCACTGCCTACCCGCAAAGAGCGTTTCACCGTTCTGGTCTCCCCGCACGTCAACAAAGACGCGCGTGACCAGTACGAGATTCGCACTCATAAGCGCGTTCTGGACATCGTCCAGCCAACGGATAAAACCGTTGATGCGCTGATGAAGCTTGATCTCGCGGCAGGTGTGGAAGTGCAGATCAGCCTCGGCTAAGACTTCGGTCTGAGTCGTGTAACGCTCTGAAATGGGCGGCCATAGCGGGTGAAAGCCCCGTACACTCATGAGGTTTACAACATGACTATTGGTGTAGTCGGTCGCAAGTGCGGTATGACCCGCATTTTCACCGAAGAAGGTGTCTCCATTCCGGTCACGGTCATCGAGATCGAGCCGAATCGTGTCACCCAGTTCAAAACTGAAGAAACCGATGGCTACCGTGCAGTGCAAGTCACTGTCGGCGAGCGTCGTGCTTCGCGTGTGACTGCCGCTCAGGCAGGTCACTTCGCCAAGGCTAACGTTGCCGCTGGTCGCGGTGTCTGGGAGTTCCGTCTTGAAGAAGGCGATTTCCAGGCTGGCGATCTGATCAAAGCTGAACTCTTCACTGCAGGCCAGCTGGTAGACGTAACCGGTCAGTCCAAAGGTAAAGGCTTCGCCGGTACCATCAAGCGTTGGAACTTCCGTGGTCAGGACAACACCCACGGTAACTCCGTATCGCACCGTGTCCCTGGCTCCATCGGCCAGTGCCAGACTCCTGGTCGTGTATTCAAGGGCAAGAAGATGTCCGGTCACATGGGCGCTGAGCGCGTGACTGTACAGTCCCTGGAAGTAGTACGCGTAGACGCTGAACGCAACCTGCTGCTGATCAAGGGTGCCGTTCCAGGCGCTACTGGCGGCGACGTGGTTGTGCGTCCGGCTGTCAAGGCTCGCGGTTAAGGGGAAACTGACATGCAACTCAATGTAAATGACGCTCAGGCGATCGAAGTTTCCGAACTGACTTTCGGTGGCGAATTCAACGAGACGCTGGTACACCAAGCAGTCGTGGCCTACATGGCCGGCGGCCGTCAGGGCACCAAGCAGCAGAAGACCCGCTCTGACGTAGCCGGTGGCGGTAAGCGCCCATGGCGTCAGAAGGGTACTGGCCGTGCTCGTGCCGGTACCACTCGTGGTCCGATCTGGCGTGGCGGTGGTGTCACCTTCGCAGCTCGCCCTCAGGATCACTCGCAGAAGCTCAACAAGAAGATGTACCGCGCAGCACTGCGCTCCATCCTCTCCGAGCTGGTGCGTAGCGATCGTCTGGTCGTGGTTCAGGACTTCGCTGTCGAAGCGCCGAAAACCAAAGACCTGCTGAACAAGCTGAACGGCATGGGCCTGAACGACGTACTGATCGTTTCGGACGCAGTTGATCAGAATCTGTACCTGGCTGCTCGTAACCTGCCGCACGTCGACGTACGTGACGTCCAGGGTTCCGACCCGGTCAGCCTGATCGCCTACGAGAAAGTGTTGATCACTGTCTCCGCCGTGAAGAAATTCGAGGAGCTGCTGGGATGAACCAGGAACGCGTATTCAAAGTCCTCCTTGGCCCGCACGTTTCCGAGAAGGCTACCGTTCTGGCTGAGAAAAAAGGCCAGTTCGTATTCAAGGTTGCTACCGATGCAACCAAGCTGGAAATCAAGAAAGCTGTCGAAGGCCTGTTCAACGTAAAAGTTGAAAACGTGTCGACTGTCAACGTCCTGGGTAAAACCAAGCGTACCGCACGTGGTCTGGGCAAGCGTAATGACTGGAAGAAGGCGATCGTCTCCCTTCAGCCAGGCCAAGATCTCGATTTCAGCAGCAGTGCTGAGTAAGGAAGGGGTGCATCATGGCAATCGTTAAATGCAAACCGACTTCCCCTGGCCGCCGTTTCGTGGTCAAGGTGGTCAACAAGGAGCTGCACAAAGGCGCTCCTCACGCACCGCTGCTCGAGAAGAAATCGAAGTCTGGTGGTCGTAACAACAATGGCCGCATTACCACTCGTCACGTTGGTGGTGGTCACAAGCAGCATTACCGTCTGGTCGACTTCCGTCGCAACGACAAAGATGGCATTCCAGCCACTGTCGAGCGCGTGGAATACGATCCAAACCGTACTGCTCACATCGCCCTGCTGTGCTACGCAGACGGCGAGCGTCGCTACATCATCGCCCCTAAAGGCGTGAGCGCTGGCGACCAGCTGATCGCAGGTGCCCTGGCCCCAATCAAGGCCGGTAACTCCCTGCAACTGCGCAACATCCCGGTAGGTAGCACCATTCACGGCATCGAACTGAAGCCGGGTAAAGGTGCACAGATCGCTCGTTCCGCTGGTGCTTCGGCTCAGCTGATCGCTCGTGAAGGTGCCTACGTGACTCTGCGTCTGCGCTCCGGTGAGATGCGCAAAGTACTGGCTGAATGCCGTGCGACCCTGGGTGAAGTCTCGAACTCCGAGCACAGCCTGCGTTCGCTGGGTAAAGCTGGTGCCAAACGCTGGCGCGGCGTTCGCCCAACCGTTCGTGGTGTTGCCATGAACCCGGTTGACCACCCACATGGTGGTGGTGAAGGTCGTACCTCCGGTGGTCGTCATCCGGTATCGCCATGGGGCTTCCCAACCAAGGGTGCGAAAACCCGTGGTAATAAGCGTACCGACAACATGATCGTCCGTCGTCGCAAGTAACTAGAGGGATACGACAGTGCCACGTTCTCTGAAAAAAGGTCCTTTTATCGATCTTCACCTGCTGAAGAAGATCGAAGTGGCGGTGGAGAAGAACGATCGCAAGCCAGTGAAAACCTGGTCGCGCCGTTCGATGATCCTGCCACAAATGGTCGGTCTGACCATCGCGGTACACAACGGTCGCCAACACGTCCCAGTTCTCGTGAACGAAGACATGGTCGGCCACAAACTGGGCGAGTTCGCCGGTACCCGCACCTATCGCGGGCACGTGGCTGACAAGAAAGCCAAGCGTTAAGGGGTAAGGAAATGGAAGTAGCCGCTAAGTTGTCGGGCGCTCGAATCTCCGCCCAGAAAGCCCGCTTGGTCGCCGACCAGATCCGCGGGAAGAAGGTGGGCGAAGCGCTCAACCTGTTGGCCTTCAGCAGCAAAAAAGCCGCTGAAATCATGAAGAAAGTCCTCGAGTCGGCCGTTGCCAACGCCGAACACAACGAAGGCGCAGACGTTGATGACCTGAAGGTCAGCACCGTTTTCGTCAACGAAGGGCGTTCGCTGAAGCGCATCATGCCGCGTGCCAAAGGCCGCGCTGATCGCATCGTCAAGCGGTCTTGCCATATCACTGTCAAGGTTGCGGACAAGTAACGGAGTCGATCAGATGGGTCAGAAAGTACATCCCACTGGCATTCGCCTGGGAATCGTCAAGGAGCACACCTCCGTCTGGTACGCAGACGGTGCTACTTACGCAGATTACCTGTTGAAGGATCTGAAAACGCGTGAGTACCTCCAAGACAAACTAAAAAGCGCGTCCGTAAGCCGTATCGATATTCATCGTCCGGCTCAAACTGCACGCATCACCATCCACACCGCTCGTCCCGGTATTGTTATCGGCAAGAAGGGTGAGGATGTAGAGAAGCTGCGTCAGGACCTGACCAAGCAGATGGGTGTGCCTGTGCACATCAACATCGAAGAGATCCGCAAGCCGGAACTCGACGCCATGCTGGTTGCGCAAAGCGTTGCCCAGCAGCTGGAGCGCCGCGTTATGTTCCGTCGCGCCATGAAGCGCGCCGTACAAAACGCCATGCGTATTGGTGCCAAAGGCATCAAGATCCAGGTGAGCGGTCGTCTCGGCGGTGCCGAGATCGCCCGTACTGAGTGGTATCGCGAAGGTCGTGTGCCTCTGCACACCCTGCGTGCCGATATCGACTACAACACCTACGAAGCTCACACCACCTATGGTGTGATCGGTGTGAAGGTTTGGATCTTCAAAGGCGAAGTAATTGGTGGTCGCCAGGAAGAGCTGAAGCCGCAAGCACCAGCGCCTCGTAAAAAAGCTGCTAAGTAAGGGGTACGCCAAATGTTGCAACCAAAGCGTACAAAATTCCGCAAGCAGATGACCGGCCACAACCGTGGTCTGGCACTGCGCGGTAGCAAGGTCAGCTTCGGCGAGTTCGCTCTGAAAGCTGTCGCTCGCGGTCGTCTCACCGCCCGCCAGATCGAGTCGGCGCGTCGTGCGCTGACCCGTCACGTAAAACGTGGCGGCAAGATCTGGATCCGTGTATTCCCGGACAAGCCGGTTACCAAGAAGCCTCTCGAGGTTCGTATGGGTAAAGGTAAGGGTTCCGTGGAGTACTGGGTTGCCCAGATCCAGCCAGGCAAAGTCCTGTACGAGATCGAGGGTGTTTCTGAAGAGCTGGCGCGCGAAGCTTTCGCCCTGGCTGCTGCAAAGCTGCCTCTCGCCACCTCCTTTGTTAAGCGGACGGTGATGTGATGAAAGCGAATGAACTTCGTGAAAAATCGGCACAGCAACTGAATGAGCAACTGCTCGGCTTGCTGCGCGACCAGTTCAATCTGCGTATGCAGAAAGCAACTGGCCAGTTGGGGCAGTCGCACCTGCTCTCGCAAGTTAAGCGTGACATCGCTCGCGTGAAAACTGTGCTCAACCAGCAGGCAGGTAAGTGATCATGGCTGAAGCTGAAAAAACCGTCCGTACGCTGACTGGCCGTGTCGTCAGCGACAAAATGGACAAGACCATCACCGTTCTGATCGAGCGTCGCGTTAAGCACCCGATCTACGGTAAATACGTTAAGCGTTCGACTAAGCTGCACGCGCACGACGAAACCAACCAGTGCAAGATCGGCGACAAGGTTTCGATTACCGAAACTCGTCCGCTGGCCAAGACCAAGTCCTGGGCACTGGTTGAAGTCCTCGAACGCGCTGTTGAAGTCTAAGGGCTAGGGGTCGGAGAAATTTTATGATTCAGACTCAATCCATGCTCGATGTGGCCGATAACAGCGGCGCTCGTCGCGTCATGTGCATCAAGGTGCTCGGCGGTTCGCACCGCCGTTACGCCGGCATCGGTGACATCATCAAAGTTACCGTCAAGGAAGCGATTCCTCGCGGTAAGGTCAAGAAAGGCCAGGTGATGACCGCTGTTGTCGTTCGTACCCGTCACGGTGTACGTCGCGCTGACGGTTCCATCATTCGTTTCGACGGCAACGCTGCTGTTCTGCTGAACAACAAGCAAGAGCCGATCGGTACCCGCATCTTCGGGCCAGTGACCCGTGAACTTCGTAACGAGAAGTTCATGAAGATCGTCTCGCTCGCCCCTGAAGTGCTGTAAGGAGATCCGACATGCAAAAGATTCGTCGTGACGACGAGATCATCGTGATCGCCGGCAAAGACAAGGGTAAGCGCGGTAAGGTGCTGAAGGTTCTCGCTGATGACCGTCTGGTCATCGGTGGTGTCAACCTGGTCAAGCGTCATACCAAGCCGAACCCGATGGCAGGCGTTCAGGGCGGTATCGTCGAGAAAGAAGCGCCTCTGCACGCTTCCAACGTTGCCATCTTCAATGGCGAAACCAACAAGGCTGACCGCGTTGGTTTCAAAGTAGAAGACGGTAAGAAAATTCGTGTCTTCAAGTCGACCCAAAAAGCGGTTGATGCTTGAACACTGCTAGGTAGAAGACCATGGCACGACTGAAAGAGATTTACCGGAACGAAATCGCTCCCAAGCTTAAGGAAGAACTTAAGCTGTCGAACGTGATGGAAGTTCCGCGCGTTACCAAGATCACCCTGAACATGGGTCTGGGCGAAGCGATCGGCGACAAGAAAGTCATCGAGCACGCAGTTGCCGACCTGGAAAAGATCACCGGTCAAAAGCCGGTCGTGACTTTCGCTCGTAAATCCATCGCGGGCTTCAAAGTCCGTGAAGGCTGGCCGATCGGCGTCAAGGTGACCCTGCGTAGCGACAAGATGTACGAGTTCCTGGACCGCCTGCTGGCGATCTCCCTGCCTCGGGTTCGCGACTTCCGCGGCCTGAATGCCAAGTCCTTCGATGGTCGTGGCAACTACAGCATGGGCGTGAAAGAGCAGATCATCTTCCCGGAAATCGACTACGACAAGATCGATGCTCTGCGCGGTTTGGACATCACCCTGACCACCACTGCTCGTTCGGACGACGAAGGCCGCGCTCTGCTGCGTGCATTCAAGTTCCCGTTCCGCAACTGATTGGAGTAGGAAAATGGCCAAGAAGAGCATGAAAAATCGCGAGCTGAAGCGTCAGCTCACGGTAGCCAAGTACGCCAAAAAGCGTGCCGAGCTGAAAGCGACCATCGTCAACCTGAACGCCTCTCCAGAAGAGCGTTTCGCTGCCGTTGTCGCTCTGCAGAAGCAGCCTCGTGATGCCAGCGCTTCGCGTCTGCGCAACCGTTGCCGCCTGACCGGTCGTCCTCACGGTGTTTACCGTAAGTTCGGCCTGGGCCGTAACATGCTGCGTCAAGCTGCAATGCGCGGTGACGTACCAGGTCTGGTCAAGGCCTCCTGGTAATCGCTGCAGGTGTGATCCCGGCGTAGGGGGAGCAATCTTCCGACCGCCGGTGACATCGCCAACAAACAAGCCCCCTCGTGGGGCTTGTTTCGTTTCTGTCTTGTGTCTAGAATGACCGGCTCACCTGAGCCTGGGTTTTTTGCCCGGGGCGGTCAGGTGGTTGTGATAGCCGCAAGGCTAATAATTCTTGTATCAGGAGCATCTAGCCCATGAGTATGCAGGACCCGTTAGCGGACATGCTAACTCGCATCCGTAATGCCCAGATGGCTGAAAAGTCCGTCGTAAGCATGCCTTCCTCCACTCTGAAGGTCGCGGTTGCCAAAGTTCTGAAGGACGAAGGTTACATCGCTGGCTACCAGGTCAGTGGCGAAGCCAAGCCTTCCCTGTCGATCGAACTGAAGTACTTCGAAGGCCGTCCGGTCATCGAGGAACTGAAGCGCTCCAGCCGTCCAGGCCTGCGCCAGTACAAGTCCGTCTCCGACCTGCCGAAAGTACGTGGCGGTCTGGGCGTGTCTATCGTCTCCACCAACAAAGGTGTGATGACTGATCGCGCTGCGCGCGCTGCCGGTGTCGGTGGCGAAGTTCTGTGCACAGTGTTCTAAGGGGAGATAGGCATGTCTCGCGTCGCTAAGAACCCCGTTAAGCTGCCATCCGGTGTCGAAGTCAAATTCGCCGGCCAGCAGCTTTCGGTGAAGGGTGCCAAGGGCACTCTCGAACTGAACGTTCACTCGTCTGTTGAAGTTACCGAAGAGTCCGGCGAGCTGCGCTTCGTCGCTCGCAACGGTGACCAGCAAGCTCGTGCCATGGCCGGTACCACCCGTGCTCTGGTGAACAACATGGTCCAGGGCGTAAGCCAAGGCTTCGAGCGCAAGCTCCAGCTGGTCGGTGTTGGTTACAAGGCACAGGCCAAGGGCACCATCCTGAACCTGGCTCTGGGCTTCTCGCATCCAGTGGACTACGAACTGCCAGCCGGTATCACCGCTGAAACCCCAAGCCAGACCGACATCCTGATCAAGGGTATCGACAAGCAGCTGGTGGGTCAGGTGGCCGCTGAAATCCGCGACTTCCGTCCGCCAGAGCCTTACAAAGGCAAGGGTGTGCGTTACGCGGACGAAGTAGTCCGTCGTAAAGAAGCCAAGAAGAAGTAGGGCCTAGCAAATGACCGACAAAAAAGTTATTCGACTGCGTCGCGCTCGCAAAGCACGCCTGAAAATGCACGAGCTCGAAGCCGTGCGTCTGTGCGTGTTCCGCTCCTCGCAGCACATCTATGCCCAGGTCATTTCGGCCGACGGCAGCAAGGTTCTGGCAAGCGCCTCGACCTTGGACAAAGAACTGCGTGATGGCGCCACCGGCAACATCGACGCGGCCACTAAGGTTGGCAAGCTGGTAGCTGAGCGTGCGAAAGCCGCCGGTGTATCTCAAGTTGCCTTTGACCGTTCCGGCTTCAAGTACCATGGTCGCGTCAAGGCGCTGGCCGATGCTGCTCGTGAAGGCGGACTGGAGTTCTAAGTTATGGCAAATAACGATCAAAAGCGCGACGAAGGCTACATCGAGAAGCTGGTTCAAGTTAACCGCGTTGCTAAAACCGTTAAAGGCGGCCGTATCTTCACCTTCACCGCGCTGACCGTGGTAGGTGATGGCAAAGGTCGCGTCGGCTTCGGCCGTGGCAAATCGCGCGAAGTACCTGCCGCGATCCAGAAAGCCATGGAAGCTGCCCGTCGCAATATGATCCAGGTTGACCTGAAGGGCACCACCCTGCAGTACGCCACCAAGGCTGCCCACGGCGCCTCGAAGGTTTACATGCAGCCTGCTTCGGAAGGTACCGGTATCATCGCCGGCGGCGCAATGCGTGCTGTCCTGGAAGTTGCTGGTGTCCAGAACGTTCTGGCCAAGTGCTACGGTTCGACCAACCCAGTGAACGTGGTTTACGCCACCTTCAAGGGTCTGAAAGCCATGCAATCTCCTGAATCCATTGCTGCCAAGCGCGGCAAGAGCGTTGAGGAGATCTTCTGATCATGGCAACCGTAAAAGTAACGCTGATCAAGAGCACCGCCGGCCGCCTGCCTAACCACATCCTGTGCGTTAAAGGCCTGGGTCTGCGTCGCATCGGTCACACTGTAGAAGTCCAGGATACTCCCGAGAATCGCGGGATGATCAACAAGGCTTACTACATGCTGCGCGTCGAGGGTTAATCGATGAAACTCAATGATCTGAGTCCAGCGCCGGGTTCCCGTCGCGAGAAGCATCGTCCGGGTCGTGGTATCGGTAGCGGTTTGGGCAAGACTGGTGGCCGTGGTCACAAAGGTCAGACCTCCCGTTCCGGTGGCACCATCGCTCCGGGCTTCGAAGGCGGTCAACAGCCGCTGCACCGTCGTCTGCCGAAGTTCGGCTTCGTTTCCCTGAAAGCCATGGATCGCGCCGAAGTGCGCCTGTCCGAGCTGGCCAAGGTGGAAGGCGACGTGATCTCCGTACAGTCCCTGAAAGACGCCAACGTGATTGGCCAGCATGTACAGCGTGTGAAAATCATGCTGTCCGGCGAAGTCACTCGCGCAGTCACTATCAAGGGCATCGCCGTCACCAAAGGTGCGCGTGCGGCTATCGAAGCAGCTGGCGGCAAGTTCGAGGAATAAATGGCTAAGCAAGGTGCTCTCTCTTCGCTCGGTAAGGGCGGGATGTCGGAACTCTGGGCTCGTCTGCGCTTTCTGTTCATGGCGATCATCGTCTATCGGATCGGCGCACATATCCCGGTGCCTGGCATCAATCCAGACCGTCTGGCGGATCTGTTTCGACAGAATGAGGGGACCATTCTTAGCTTGTTCAACATGTTTTCCGGTGGTGCGCTGGAGCGCATGAGCATCTTTGCACTGGGGATCATGCCGTACATCTCGGCATCGATCATCATGCAGCTCATGACCGCAGTCAGCCCTCAGCTGGAGCAGTTGAAGAAGGAAGGTGAAGCTGGCCGTCGCAAGATCAGCCAGTACACCCGCTACGGCACCGTTATCCTGGCGCTGGTTCAAGCCATTGGCATGTCCATTGGCCTGGCCAACCAGGGCGTGGCGTTTTCTGCTGGCTTGGGCTTCCATGTCGTTGCCGTCTCCACCTTCGTGGCTGGCGCAATGTTCATGATGTGGCTCGGCGAGCAGATCACCGAGCGCGGTGTGGGCAACGGTATCTCGATGTTGATCTTCGCAGGTATCGTTGCCGGTCTTCCGAGAGCAATCGGGCAGTCTTTCGAGTCTGCGCGCACAGGCGATATCAACATCTTCGCCCTGGTCGCTATCGGTTTGCTTGCAGTAGCGATTATCGGTTTCGTGGTGTTCATTGAGCGTGGTCAGCGTCGTATCGCCGTTCACTACGCCAAGCGTCAGCAGGGCCGCAAGGTCTTCGCTGCGCAGACCAGCCACTTGCCGCTGAAAGTGAACATGGCGGGCGTCATTCCTGCCATTTTCGCGAGCAGCATCTTGCTGTTCCCGGCTTCGCTGGGTGCCTGGTTCGGTCAGTCCGAGGGTATGGGCTGGCTGCAGGACATCTCGCAGTCGATCGCTCCTGGTCAGCCGTTGAACATTCTGCTGTTTAGTGCAGGGATCATCTTCTTCTGCTTCTTCTACACAGCGTTGATGTTCAACCCGAAAGACGTAGCGGAAAACCTGAAGAAGTCCGGTGCCTTTATTCCGGGTATCCGTCCTGGTGAGCAGTCGGCGCGCTACATTGATGGCGTTCTGACCCGTTTGACCATGTTCGGTGCTCTTTACATGATGGCCGTCTGCCTTCTGCCCCAGTTCCTGGTGGTGGCAGCAAACGTGCCGTTCTACCTTGGCGGGACCTCGTTGCTGATTGTGGTAGTGGTTGTGATGGACTTCATGTCCCAAGTACAATCGCACCTCGTTTCGCACCAGTACGAATCCCTGATGAAGAAAGCCAACCTGAAAGGCTACGGTGGCAGCGGTCTGCTGCGCTGATAGACCCCTAAGGTTCGAGGAGTCGGTAATGAAAGTTCGTGCATCGGTGAAAAAGCTGTGCCGCAACTGCAAGATCATTCGTCGCGAAGGTATCGTGCGCGTGATCTGCAGCGCGGAACCGCGTCACAAGCAGCGCCAAGGCTGAGTGTGATCTGCGCTTCAAACCCAGCAGCTAGTGTGCTGCTGGGTTGATTATTCGTTTCTACAGCGATATTATCTCGCGCCCTATTTCTTGGCTTCCGGGGCGTAGGTAGCTGTCAATTGGAGTCCCACTGAATGGCCCGTATTGCAGGCGTCAACATTCCAGATAACAAGCATACTGTTATCTCGCTGACCTACATCTATGGTGTCGGTCGCACAACTGCACAGAAAATCTGTGCAGACGCTGGTGTAAATCCAGCCGCTAAGATCAAGGATCTGAGCGACGAGCAAATCGAAACCCTGCGTGGCGAAGTCGCGAAGTTCACCACCGAAGGTGACCTGCGCCGTGACATCAACATGAAGATCAAGCGCTTGATGGACCTGGGTTGCTACCGCGGCCTGCGTCATCGTAAAGGTCTGCCGGTTCGCGGTCAGCGCACCAAGACCAACGCACGCACCCGTAAGGGCCCGCGTAAGCCGATCCGCAAGTAATCGCCCAGGAATATAGACATGGCAAAACCTGCTGCTCGTCCTCGTAAAAAAGTCAAAAAGACAGTGGTTGATGGCATCGCCCACATCCATGCGTCTTTCAACAACACCATCGTGACCATCACCGACCGTCAGGGCAATGCTTTGTCCTGGGCGACCTCCGGTGGTTCGGGTTTCCGTGGTTCGCGCAAATCCACCCCGTTCGCAGCTCAGATCGCTGCTGAGCGTGCTGGTCAAGCTGCGCTGGAATACGGTCTGAAGAACCTCGACGTAAACGTCAAGGGTCCAGGTCCAGGTCGTGAGTCCGCCGTTCGTGCACTGAACAGCTGCGGCTACAAGATCGCCAGCATCACCGACGTGACGCCAATCCCGCATAACGGGTGCCGTCCGCCGAAGAAGCGTCGCGTGTAATCAGGAGACAGATAAATGGCACGTTACATTGGTCCAAAATGCAAACTGTCTCGCCGTGAAGGCACTGACCTGTTCCTGAAGAGCGGCGTTCGCGCTCTGGAATCGAAGTGCAACATCGAAGCAGCCCCAGGTATCCACGGCCAGCGCCGTGGCCGTCAGTCCGACTACGGTACCCAGCTGCGCGAGAAACAAAAAGTCCGCCGTATCTACGGTGTCCTGGAGCGCCAGTTCCGCGGTTACTACCAAGTCGCAGCCTCGAAAAAAGGCGCTACTGGTGAGAACCTGCTGCAACTGCTGGAATGCCGCCTGGACAACGTCGTTTACCGTATGGGCTTCGGTTCGACTCGTTCCGAATCCCGTCAGCTGGTTTCGCACAAAGCGATCAGCGTTAACGGCAAGACCGTAAACATTCCATCCTACCAAGTTCGTCCGGGTGACGTGGTCGCGGTTCGTGAGAAGTCGCTGAACCAGCTGCGCATTGTTCAAGCCCTTGAACTGTGCGCCCAGCGTGGCCGCGTTGAGTGGGTAGACGTTGATTCTGCTAAAAAGTCGGGCGTTTTCAAGAACGTTCCTGCTCGCAGCGATCTGTCCGCCGACATCAACGAAAACCTGATTGTCGAGCTCTACTCCAAGTAAGGGCTAGAAAATAGGTGCATCCATGCAGATTTCGGTAAATGAGTTCCTGACTCCCCGTCACATCGACGTGCAGGTAGTCAGTCCAACCCGCGCCAAGATCACGCTCGAGCCTCTCGAGCGTGGTTTCGGCCATACCCTGGGCAACGCGCTGCGTCGCATCCTGTTGTCCTCCATGCCTGGCTGTGCAGTAGTCGAGGCCGAGATCGATGGCGTACTCCATGAGTACTCCGCGATCGAAGGTGTACAGGAAGACGTCATTGAAATCCTGTTGAACCTCAAAGGCCTGGCGATCAAGCTGCACGGTCGTGACGAAGTTACGCTGACCTTGTCGAAAAAGGGTTCGGGGGTGGTTACCGCTGCCGATATTCAGCTGGATCACGATGTCGAGATCGTCAATCCCGATCACGTAATCGCGAACCTGGCGTCCAACGGCGCCCTGAACATGAAGCTCACCGTAGCTCGTGGTCGCGGTTACGAGCCGGCCGATTCCCGTCAGACTGACGAAGATGAAAGCCGCAGCATTGGCCGTCTTCAGCTGGACGCTTCGTTCAGCCCGGTGCGTCGTATCGCCTACGTGGTCGAGAACGCCCGTGTTGAACAGCGTACCAACCTGGACAAGCTGGTTATCGATCTGGAAACCAACGGCACCCTGGACCCTGAAGAGGCCATCCGTCGGGCCGCGACCATCCTGCAACAGCAGCTGGCCGCGTTCGTCGACCTCAAAGGTGACAGCGAGCCGGTCGTGGTCGAGCAGGAAGACGAGATCGATCCGATCCTGCTGCGCCCGGTTGACGACCTGGAACTGACTGTACGTTCGGCCAACTGCCTCAAGGCGGAGAACATCTACTACATCGGCGACCTGATTCAGCGTACCGAAGTAGAGCTGTTGAAGACTCCTAACCTGGGCAAGAAGTCCCTGACCGAAATCAAGGACGTCCTGGCCTCCCGTGGTCTGTCTCTCGGCATGCGCCTCGACAACTGGCCGCCTGCAAGTCTTAAGAAAGACGACAAGGCGACTGCCTGATCGTCGTAATCACCGAACGTAGTGTTTGGTAAGGAATGAATCATGCGTCATCGTAAAAGTGGACGTCACCTGAGCCGTACCAGCTCTCACCGCAAGGCTATGTTCCAGAACATGGCAGTGTCGCTGATCGAGCACGAGCTGATCAAAACCACCCTGCCGAAAGCCAAGGAACTGCGCCGCGTTGCCGAGCCGCTGATCACCCTGGCCAAGGAAGATAGCGTCGCCAACCGTCGTCTGGCTTTCGACCGTACCCGTTCGAAATCCGCTGTTGGCAAGCTGTTCAACGACCTGGGCAAGCGTTACGCCACCCGTCAGGGCGGCTACCTGCGCATCCTGAAGTGCGGTTTCCGCGCTGGCGACAACGCGCCTATGGCGTACGTCGAGCTGGTTGATCGTCCGGTCGGTGGTGCTGTAGAAGCTGCCGAGTAAGACGTCTGTCTGCTACAAGAAACCGGGCCTAGTGCCCGGTTTTTTGTGTCTTAATGAATTGTAAAAAACTATCGATATAAGCATATCTATAAATTAGATCTTGTCATGTTGCGCACCCATACTTGCTCTCAGGCCGATTAGCCGGCATTTCGAGACCGATAAGGAGAGCCCATGAGCAAGATTCTTACTACCGCCAGCGGTGCACCTGTAGCCGATAACCAGAATTCCCGTTCGGCAGGCCCACGCGGCCCGCTGCTGCTCGACGACTTCCATCTGATCGAGAAGCTGGCCCACTTCAATCGCGAGAACATCCCTGAACGTCGCGTACACGCCAAGGGGTCGGGCGCTTACGGCACCTTCACCGTCACTCGCGACATCACTCAATACACCAGCGCTCGTCTGTTCGAGAGCATCGGCAAGCAGACCGAAACCTTCCTGCGTTTCTCCACTGTCGGAGGCGAACGTGGTTCGGCTGACACCGAGCGTGACCCACGTGGTTTTGCCGTCAAGTTCTACACCGAAGAAGGTAACTGGGACATCGTCGGCAACAACACCCCCGTGTTCTTCATTCGCGATCCGCTGAAATTCCCGGACTTTATCCACACCCAGAAGCGTCATCCACAGACCAACCTGAAGAACGCCCAGATGATGTGGGACTTCTGGTCACATTCGCCCGAGGCGCTGCACCAGGTCACCATCCTGTTCTCTGATCGGGGTATTCCGGACGGCTACCGCCACATGCACGGTTTCGGCAGCCATACCTATAGCCTGCTGAGCGCCGATGGCCGGCGCACCTGGGTCAAGTGGCACTTCAAGACCCAGCAAGGTATCAAGAACCTGGCCCCGGCCGATGCGGCACGTATCGCGGGTACCGATCCAGACTACGCGCAACGTGACCTGTTCGAAGCGATCGATCGCGGTGACTACCCGCGCTGGACCGTCTGCATCCAGGTGATGAGCGAAGAAGAAGCGGCCAATCGTGCCGAGAACCCCTTTGACGTCACCAAGACCTGGTCGCAGAAGGACTACCCACTGATCGAGGTAGGTGTGCTGGAACTCAATCGCAACCCGCTCAACTACTTCGCTGAAGTCGAGCAGGCCGCGTTCGGGCCGAGCAACATGGTGCCAGGTGTTGGCCTGTCTCCAGATCGCATGCTGCAGGGGCGCGTATTCGCCTACGCTGATGCCCACCGCTACCGCATTGGTACCAATCACCAGCATTTGCCGGTGAATGCGCCACGTAGCCCGGTGCACAGCTACCAGCGCGATGGGGCGATGACCATGGGCAGCTACGGCAGCGCTCCGAACTACGAGCCGAACAGCTACGCCGATGCGCCCAAGCAGTCTCCTCGTCATGCCGAGCCTGCGTTGGCCCTCAATGGTGCGGCGGATCGTTACGACCACCGTGAGGACAATGACTACTACAGCCATGCAGGTGCGCTGTTCCGCTTGATGAACGCCGAGCAGCAAGTCCTGTTGATAAACAACATTGCCGGCACCCTGCAAGGCGTCAGCGAAGATGTGGTGCAGCGTCAGTTGCAACACTTCTTCAAGGCAGATCCTGCTTACGGCGAGGGGATTGCGAACGCCTTGGGCATCAAGCTGGCCTAAGTCGAAGTGATAAGGAGAACCGCCCTCATTTGGGCGGTTTTTCAATGAAAATCACTACGGTTTGCCCGCTTTTTTCACACAAATTGCGCATTTTTCAGTGACCTTGAAGAAGTCATGGTTCACACTATCTCCTTATCAAGCTTTCACTCAGGGAGAATCAGGGCGATGCAAGGTCACCCGGACGTAATCGATTACCTCAACACGTTGCTGACGGGCGAACTGGCGGCACGTGACCAATACTTCATTCACTCGCGCATGTACGAAGACTGGGGCTTGGCCAAGCTCTACGAACGCATCAACCACGAGATGGAAGAAGAGGCGCAGCACGCCGATGCCCTGATTCGCCGCATTCTTATGCTCGAAGGCGCCCCGCGCATGCGCCCGGATGACCTCGACGTGGGCACCACCGTGCCTGACATGATCGCTGCCGACCTGCGCCTGGAGTACAAGGTCCGCGCCGCATTGTGCAAGGGCATCGAGTTGTGCGAGCTGCACAAGGACTACATCAGCCGCGATATCCTGCGCGCGCAACTGGCCGATACCGAGGAAGATCACACCTACTGGCTGGAGAAGCAGCAGGGCCTGATCAAGTCCATCGGGCTGCAGAATTACCTGCAATCGCAGATGTAACGTCCCTGCAGAGGGCACGCATAGAGAGAAAAGCCCCTGGCATTTGCATGCCAGGGGCTTTTTTCGTCAGGCCCGGTCGCGTTCCAGCAGGGGCTTCAGGTAATGCCCGGTATACGACTGCTTCATCTTGGCCAGTTCCTCGGGCGTGCCGCTGGCGATGATCTGGCCGCCCTTGGAGCCACCTTCCGGCCCCAGGTCCACCAGCCAGTCGGCGGTCTTGATCACGTCCAGATTGTGCTCGATCACCACCACGGTGTTGCCGTGATCGCGCAGGCGATGCAGCACGTCCAGCAACTGCTGGATGTCGGCGAAGTGCAGGCCGGTGGTCGGCTCGTCGAGGATGTAGAGGGTCTTGCCGGTGTCGCGCTTGGACAACTCGCGCGACAGCTTCACCCGCTGCGCCTCACCGCCTGAAAGCGTCGTAGCCGACTGTCCTAGCTTGATGTACGAAAGGCCCACGTCCATCAGTGTCTGCAGCTTGCGCGCCAACGCCGGGACCGCGTCGAAGAACTCGCGTGCGTCCTCGATGGTCATTTCCAGAACCTCGTGGATATTCTTGCCCTTGTACTTGATCTCCAGCGTCTCGCGGTTATAGCGCTTGCTCTTGCACACATCACACGGCACGTAGATATCCGGCAGGAAGTGCATTTCCACCTTGATCAGGCCATCGCCCTGGCACGCTTCGCAGCGCCCGCCCTTGACGTTGAACGAGAAGCGCCCAGGGCCATAACCCCGCGAACGCGACTCCGGCACGCCAGCGAACAGTTCGCGGATCGGCGTAAAAATGCCGGTGTAGGTGGCCGGGTTCGAGCGCGGTGTGCGGCCGATCGGGCTCTGGTCGATGTCGACCACCTTGTCCAGGTGCTGCAGGCCGTCCATGCTGGTGTGCGCTGCCGCTTCCAGGCTGCTGGCACCATTGAGCGCGGTGGCTGCGAGAGGGAACAGGGTGTTGTTGATCAGCGTCGACTTGCCCGAGCCGGACACACCGGTGACGCAGGTCAGCAGGCCGATCGGCACTTCCAGGTCGACGTTCTGCAGGTTGTTGCCGCGTGCCCCCTTGAGCTTGAGCGACAGCTTCTTGTTGCGTGGCGTGCGTTTGGCCGGCACGGCGATCTTCTTGCGACCGGACAGGTACATGCCAGTCACCGAGTCGGGGTGCGCCATGACCTCCTGTGGTGAGCCTTCGGCGACGATCTGCCCGCCATGCACCCCGGCGCCCGGGCCGATGTCGACGACATAGTCGGCCAGGCGGATGGCGTCCTCGTCGTGCTCCACCACGATCACCGTATTGCCCAGGTCGCGCAGGTGGTTGAGCGTGGCGAGCAGACGGTCGTTGTCACGCTGGTGCAGGCCGATCGACGGCTCGTCGAGGATGTACATCACCCCCACCAGGCCGGCGCCAATCTGGCTGGCCAGGCGGATCCGCTGGGCCTCGCCACCCGAAAGGGTTTCGGCGCTACGGTCGAGGGTGAGGTAGTCCAGGCCGACGTTGACCAGGAACTGCAGGCGCTCGCAGATCTCCTTGAGGATCTTCGCTGCAATTTCTCCGCGTCGACCGCTGAGCGTCAGGGCGGCGAAGTACTCGCTGGCATCGCCGATCGGCAGGTTGGTGACTGCCGGCAGGGTTTTTTCGCCCACCCATACATGGCGCGCTTCGCGACGCAGGCGGGTGCCGCGGCAGTCCGGGCACGGCTGGGTACCAAGGAACTTGGCCAGCTCCTCGCGTACGGTCGCCGATTCGGTCTCGCGGTAGCGGCGCTCCAGGTTCGGCACGATGCCTTCGAACGGGTGCGAGCGCTTGACGATGTCGCCGCGGTCGTTGAGGTACTTGAAGTCGACGCTTTGCTTGCCGCTGCCCTGCAGGATTACCTTCTGGTGGTCGGCCGAGAGCTGGCCGAACGGCTCGTCGAGGCTGAAGCCGTAATGCGCCGCCAGCGAGCCGAGCATCTGGAAGTAGTAGACGTTGCGCCGGTCCCAGCCGCGGATCGCGCCTTCGGCCAGGGTCAGCTCGTGGTTGACCAGACGCTTGGTGTCGAAGAATTGCTTCACGCCCAGGCCATCGCAGGTCGGACAGGCGCCAGCCGGGTTGTTGAAGGAGAACAGCTTGGGTTCGAGCTCGCTGATCGCATGGCCGCAGACCGGGCAGGCGAAGCGGGCGGAGAAGATCATGTCCTCGGCGCTTTCGTCATCCATCTGCGCCACCAGGGCGATACCGTCGGCCAGCTTCAGCGCGGTCTCGAAGGACTCGGCCAGGCGCTGCTGCAGGTCGTTGCGCACCTTGAAGCGGTCGACCACCACATCGATGCTGTGCTTCTTCTGCTTGTCGAGCTTGGGCAACTCGTCGAGTTCGTACAGCTTGCCGTTGACCCGCGCACGAACGAAGCCCTGGGCGCGCAGCTCATCGAACACCGCCAGGTGCTCACCCTTGCGCTCGCGCACCACGGGTGCCAGCAGCATCAGCTTGCTGCCTTCGGGTTGCTCGAGCACCAGGTCGACCATCTGGCTGATCGTTTGCGCTTCCAGCGGAATGTCGTGGTCCGGGCAGCGTGGCGTACCGACGCGGGCATAGAGCAGGCGCAGGTAGTCGTAGATTTCGGTGATGGTGCCGACGGTCGAACGCGGGTTGTGCGAGGTCGACTTCTGCTCGATGGAGATTGCCGGTGACAGGCCTTCGATGGTGTCGACATCGGGCTTTTCCATCATCGACAGGAACTGCCGGGCATAGGCCGACAGCGACTCCACGTAGCGACGCTGACCTTCGGCGTAGAGTGTGTCGAAGGCCAGTGACGACTTGCCGGAACCGGACAGACCGGTGATCACGATCAGTTTGTCCCGGGGCAGGGTCAGGTCGATGTTCTTCAGGTTGTGGGTACGTGCCCCACGGATCAGGATCTTGTCCACTACGGCCTCGCTTGGCGGGCATAAACAAAGAAGTATACGGCGCGCTGCCGCTACGCGGCAAAGCGTCGCGTATATGCCGTCTAGCCGTCGGACTGATAGAATCGCCGCCGGTTCACACGAGGTTTATCCATGCACGACACCCACAACGAGCGCATGAGTGGCAGCGAAACCCGCGCCGCAGGCGGCCTTGCCTTGGTCTTTGCCTTTCGTATGTTGGGCATGTTCATGGTCCTGCCCGTGTTGGCCACCTATGGCATGGACCTCGCCGGTGCCACGCCCGCGCTGATCGGCCTGGCCATTGGCGCCTACGGCCTGACGCAAGCCGTGCTACAGATCCCGTTCGGGGTGATTTCCGACCGCATCGGGCGCCGTCCGGTGATCTACCTGGGCCTGGTGATCTTCGCCCTTGGCAGCTTGCTGGCGGCCCAGGCCGATTCGATCTGGGGCGTGATCGCCGGACGCATCCTGCAGGGCGCGGGGGCGATTTCCGCAGCGGTCATGGCCTTGCTCTCCGACCTCACCCGCGAACAGCATCGCACCAAGGCCATGGCCATGATCGGCATGAGCATCGGCCTGTCGTTCGCGGTGGCGATGGTGATAGGGCCGCTGCTGACAAGTGCCTTTGGCTTGTCGGGATTGTTTCTCGCTACCGCAGGACTTGCCGTCGTCGGTATCGCCCTGATCGCCTTCGTCGTGCCCAGCGCGCATAGCGCACTGCAACACCGCGAATCGGGTGTCGCACGCCAGGCGCTCGGCCCGACCCTGCGTAATCCGGACCTTCTGCGTCTGGACCTGAGCATTTTCATCCTCCATGCGATCCTCATGGCCAGCTTCGTGGCCCTGCCGCTGGCCTTCGTCGAGCGTGGCGGCCTGCCCAAGGAAGAGCACTGGTGGGTATACCTGACCGCCTTGCTCGTCTCATTTTTTGCAATGGTGCCGTTCATCATCTACGGCGAAAAGAAGCGCAAGATGAAGCGCGTGTTGGTTGGTGCGGTCACTGTGCTGCTGCTGATCGAGGTGTTCTTCTGGCAATGGGCTGACGACTTGCGAGGACTGGTGACCGGCACCGTGATATTCTTTACCGCCTTCAACCTGCTGGAGGCATCCTTGCCTTCGCTGGTCAGCAAGGTGTCGCCCGCCGGCGGCAAGGGAACGGCCATGGGGGTTTACTCCACGAGCCAGTTCCTGGGTGCCGCGCTGGGAGGAATCATCGGTGGCTGGTTGTACCAGCACGGTGGCCTGGGCATGGTGTTCCTGGGATGTGCTGTACTGTGTGGTATCTGGCTGGTATCTGCCCTGGGCATGAACGAACCGCCGTACGTCACCAGCCTGCGCATGCCGCTGACACCGGAGGCTGTTCGCGAAGCCGGATTGACCGAGCGCCTGATGGCTGTGCCAGGTGTAACCGACGCCGTGGTGGTGGCAGAAGAAGCCGCCATCTATATCAAACTGGATACGAAAATTTTGGACCGTGCGACCCTCGAGCGTCTGGTGAATCCAGCCTCGGCGGCGTGCGAAGCCTAGGAGAACGTTATGGCCCGTGGGGTTAACAAAGTCATTCTGGTTGGTACTTGCGGCCAGGATCCCGAAGTCCGCTACCTGCCCAACGGTAACGCCGTGACCAACCTGAGCCTGGCCACCAGCGAGCAGTGGACCGACAAGCAGTCGGGGCAGAAGGTCGAGCGCACCGAATGGCACCGTGTCTCGCTGTTCGGCAAGGTTGCCGAGATCGCCGGCGAGTACCTGCGCAAGGGTTCGCAGTGCTACATCGAGGGCAAGCTGCAGACCCGCGAGTGGGAAAAAGACGGCATCAAGCGCTACACCACCGAGATCATCGTCGACATGCAGGGCACCATGCAGCTGCTCGGCGGCCGTCCGCAGGGCCAGGGTGGCGATCAGTACAACCAGGGCGGCGGCAACTACAACCAGGGCGGTGGCCAGCAGCAACAGTACAACCAGGCGCCACGCCAGCAGGCGCCGCGTCCGCAGCAGGCGCAACAGCGCCCAGCGCCGCAACAGCAGGCTCCGCAGCCTGCCGCTGATTTCGACAGCTTCGATGACGATATTCCGTTCTGATCGCGTCTGTTGCATCGGCTAGCCCGGTAATAAAAAACCCGATGAGTCTTTGATTCATCGGGTTTTTTATTACCTCTGCAAAGGACAGGCGAGAGCCAGGACGCGTCATCGCCAAAACGATAAATGTTTCAACTTCCCTACCGTTCACATCGATTCTCAGCGTTTCACAGCAATTCACGCCACATGGGCTAACGATGGACAGCTCCCGATCACGGATGCACAACATGAAAGCATCTGTGAAAGGGCTTGGCCAAACGCTACCGCCACGCGAGGACCGCACCGTGAACGTGAAACCACTGAACCCGAGCTCCAGCGAAAGATCCGAAACCGATGGCAAGCGATTCGATGGAGTCGTGCTCAACGCCAAGGTGAATGCAAAAGCGAACGACGACCGTACCGCCACCGACAACGAGAAGTGGCCGCCGGTGGACAAGACCGAGGTCGAGCCGGCACTGGATGGCAAGATTCGCTACGAGCTGGATGGCAAGGGTGTGGTGGTCGAGCGCTCGGTAAACCCCGAGCTCTACAAGTTCCTGGCCAATCTCTTCGAGCTGAACAAATCGCCTGGGCAAAAGGCCCAGGTGATCGCTGCGATGAAAGACGATCATGCCATCGCCGACCGCAATACCGAATTGAAGAAGTGGGGCGACTACAATCAGTTCGAGTGGAAGGGCGATCTGGAAACAGCCGAGGTCATCACCTACACCACCAAGGACGGCGAAACCGTGACGGTGTCGAAAGCCCTGACACCCGAGCTCTTCGCTTCGTTGCAACCCATGGCCCTGTCGCGCTACACCCTGGAAAAGCGCGCCGACGATGGCCGCGAAGTCGCTGGCGCCGATACCTACGTCGCCGACCACGATATTTCCACCTTCGGCTGGCCGGACGAGTTCGGCAATGGCGTGATCCAGTTCGAGACCAAGGACGGCAAGAAATACGTCGTCTCCGAGTTCGAGAACAAGGAAATGTACGATCGTGTGGCCTCCAAGCGCAGCGACTACAACAAGAGCGAGGGCTCGATCCAGGATCTGCGCGACAAATACGACCTGCCCGACCTCGACAGCCTGGACCTGCTCAACAAGAAGACTGGTGAAAAGGCCGACAAGGACGACAAGGAGTCGATGTCGGTGGTCGAACTGGCCACCAAGAACCTGCTCGACAAGTACAAGAAGCTGGTCGACGACGGCAAGGTGGACAAGGACAGCGACGTCTACAAACTGGTCAAGGCCATCGAGGCCAAGGCGACCATGGAGGGCGGGCACAGCATCACGCCTTACATCGAGGATCCGCGCGGCGGCGAAACCTGGCGGCAGTTCGGTGACGGGGAAACCCTGAGCAAGGAGGACATGCAGGACATCCTCGATGGCAACTCCGTGGACAAGCTGCTCAATGAGCTGTTCACCAACGGCAACGGCGAAAAGGACAAGATCGGCAAGGAGTACCAGGCCGAACTCGATGAAGCGATCAAGAAGGTCAGTGGCGAAGACAAGGACAAGCTGGCCGACCAGCTCTACGACACCCTGACCAGCCCCGACTACGTCAAATACCTGGCCGATCTGAAGAAGAACGGCATGGAGTCCGAGGCCAAGGCCGAAGTCGCCGGCCTCACCTCAAGCCTCGAGATGCTCGACCCTGAGCGCGCGCGCAAGGCCGAGGCCCAGTTGCAGCAGAACAGCATCGTCGCCGAGATCGACACCCTGCTCGGTGATCCGGGAGCGATTCCCGATGAATACAAGGAGTTGGCCTACAAAGACTTCGGCGCGCTGGTCAAGACGATCCTCAAGTCGGCCGACATTCCACGTCGGGTCGCAGACAGCATCGAGAAGTTCTACAACGAGCTGCTCAACGACAAGACCAAGCTCGACGACTTCAACAAGCTCACCGAGCGCCTGAACAGTGGTGAGATCACCCAGGACAAGTTCAACGAAGAGCTCACTGGCAAGTACAAGCCGCTGGATGTCAGCAGCAACGACTTCACCAAGGCGATAGGGACGCTCAACAAGTACGGCGTACTGGGCAGCGTTTCGGCGTTCGGCTCATTGGGCGGTGCCATCTATGCGCTGTCGGCGAAGAACGGCCAGTTGGCAGACGAGCCGCTGGAGCGTCTGGCCATCGCCCGCGACTTCATCGGCTTCCTCGGGGCTGGCGCGCAGTTCGAAAAGACCAAGGTTTTCGACCTGCTGACCGGTACCGACACCGCCAAGTTGCTGGGGCTGAGCAAGACCCTGCCGGAAATCTGGGGCAAAGAAAGCTCGCTCGGCAAGAAAATCGAGAAATCCCTGCACGACAAAGGTATTTCCGGAGTGCCGGATCCTGCGGCGGATCGGGTCGGCAGCCTTATCGAGCTGGGCTCGCTGCACAACAGCGGCGGCGGTGACGTACTGGATGAGGTCAGGCTGTCCGGGGAAGCTTCGGGGCTCGGCTCGCTGGAGGACAACGGCAGCCGCGAATTGCTCGATGACATCGTCACCCGCGCAGGCGGAACGCCGCCTACGGATTACTCGCGCTACCAGACCCTGTCGCAGCTGGCGCAGGACCAGGGGGTGGAACTGACCGACGAGATCATCAGAGACAGCATCAGCGAGCGCCGTGCGGCCAATGGCTTGGGCGATCTGCCGGATGACGATTCGGTGTTCGAGTTCACCGAGCGCGTCCAGGACTCGGCTCATCGCACACCCTCGATCAGCTCCTCCGACACCGTCACCTCGATCTACGAAGGGGTCGTGGAGTATTTCGAGTCGCGCAATCTTACGCCGCCGAGCCGCCGGTCCTTCGACCAGATCTGGAATGATCCCGAGAACTACCGTGGCAGTGGTGCCTCGGTGGGTAGCGGGGAGCTCCCGCACCCGGACACTTTCGAGCTGGATCGCGAATCCATCAACGAGATGTACGAGTTGGACAACCGCACCCCGCCACCGGCCGATGTCATCGATGACGCGCTTGAGCCGATCAACGAGTCCATCCGCAACACCCCGTCGACCCCGAGCGTGATCGATACCCGCACCGTCCAGGACGCACTCACGACCACCGACAAGCCACCCGTCAAGCCGGGCGTTGCGGCGAAGATCGGTGGCTCGCTGACCAAGGTGCTCGGCGTGGCCCCGGACCTGCTGAGCATTGCCGACATCGTTGTCGGCGGCCTGGCGATCAAGGACGCCATCAAGAGCGGCAGCGCCCTGGGCAAGGCCAACGGTGCGCTGCAGGTGGTCAGTGGGGCGGCAGGTTTCGGTGCCGGGGTGATCGGCACGGTTGGTCTGGTCGCCAACATCGGCGCCCTGGCGGGTGTGACCGGACCGCTGTTCCTGGTGACTGCTGGGCTTGGGCTGATCACCGGTATCATCGGTATCTTCGTCGACCACGAGAAGCGCCAGAAGGCCACGGACAAGGAAGGTCAGTGGTTCAAGGACCTCGCCGATATCGGCCTGACCCAGGATGACTGGGGCGACAAGCTCGAATATGCCCGCTACAGCTTCTACGAATACGACGGTCGCGATGCGCCGGACGGGCAGAGCATCTTCGATTACCAGAAGGACGAGTGGGATCACTTCAGGGAGACGCCGCAGGAGGGCGGCTCGTCGGTCAACCGCCTGGACGACGACAAGCACCTGAACACCTACGACAAGGCGTTCTACCAGGACAACCGTGAAGTGATCCACGACATCCGTGAATATTGGGATGCCTGGAACGGCAAGGACGACATCGTCAGCCGGAAGGATCTGAACAAGATCGCCGAGGGCGGCGGCAGCGAGCAGGAAAAAGCGGCGGCGCGATTCCTGCTCGAGCACGAGGGCTTCTTCGATCAGCTCGATACCCAGTGGGGCAAGGGTGGCCAGGATGGCAAGGTGAGCACCGACGATCTCAACACCTGGCTCAAGATCGTCGGTGCCCACGAGGATGGCTACGGCCGCGGTTTCTTCGATGAGCACAAGGACGTCATCGACACCATCCGCGACCGTTGGGACGACTGGAACGGCAAGGATGACATCGTCAGCAGAAAGGATCTGGAAAAGATCGCCGATGGCGACGGCAGCGACGCCGAGAAGAAGGCCGCGCGCTTCCTGCTCGACAACCAGGGCTTCTTCGATCAGCTCGACAACCTGGCCAAGAACGATCGCCGTGACGGCAAGATCAGCACGGGTGACCTGGACACCTGGCTCAAGGCGATCGGGGTGGAGAAGACCGACAAGAGCGATCTGACCTACAAACCCAACGATGATGTGCCGGCCTGGCGTGTCATGCGCGGGTGAGGTCAGGCGGATGAACTGAAAAAGCCCCGGACCGTCCGGGGCTTTTTCGTAGAGCGGGCTTGCTCCGCGATGCGATGTTGGCCACACCGCCGCCATCGCGGGACGAGCCCGCTCCTACAGGAAGCCGAGGTGCCTTGGCGGCATCCATTGACCCTTGTCATAGCACTTCTCGGAATCTTGTCTAGGCTTAACGCTGGCGGTATCTGTCTACCGCCACCGTGAAGTCCAGAGGCGCCGGCAATGTCCCGTGCGTCCAAACCTGATCAGGAGTGCACGATGGACCTGAACCGTCGGCAATTCTTCAAGGTCGCCGCCGTCGGCCTTGGAGGCTCGAGCCTCGCGGCGTTGGGCATGGCCCCGACAGCCGCGTTCGCCGAGCAGGTGCGCCACTTCAAGCTGGCGCACACCAAAGAAACCCGCAACACCTGCCCCTACTGCTCGGTCGGCTGCGGCCTGATCCTGTACAGCCAGGGCGATGCGGGCAAGAACGTCAAACAGAACATCATCCACATCGAAGGCGACGCCGATCATCCCGTCAACCGCGGCACCCTGTGCCCCAAAGGTGCCGGGCTGCTCGACTTCATCCACAGCCCCAGCCGCCTGCAATACCCCGAGATGCGCAAGCCGGGCAGCCAGGAATGGGTGCGGGTCAGCTGGGACGAGGCACTCGATCGCGTCGCCACGCTGATGAAGCAGGACCGCGATGCCAACTTCATCGAGAAGAATGCCCAGGGCCAGACGGTCAACCGCTGGCTGAGCACGGGCTTCCTCGCGGCGTCGGCAGCGTCCAGCGAAGCAGGCTACCTGACTCATAAAGTCATCCGTTCACTCGGCATGCTGGGGTTCGACAACCAGGCGCGTGTCTGACACGGCCCGACGGTGGCAAGTCTTGCCCCGACGTACGGCCGTGGCGCGATGACCAATCACTGGTCTGACATCGCCAACGCAAACCTGGTGCTGGTCATGGGCGGCAACGCAGCCGAGGCCCACCCCTGCGGGTTCAAATGGGTGACCGAGGCCAAGGCGCACAACAAGGCGCGCCTGATCGTGGTCGATCCGCGTTTCACCCGGACCGCTTCGGTGGCCGACTACTACGCGCCGATTCGCACCGGCAGCGACATCGCCTTCATGGGCGGGCTGATCAACTACCTGCTGACGACCGACCAGATCCAGCACGAATACGTGCGCAACTACACCGACGTGTCGTTCATCGTCAAAGAGAACTATGGCTTCGAAGATGGCCTGTTCAGCGGCTATGACGCGGCCAAGCGGATCTATGCCGACAAGTCCGGCTGGGGCTACGAGCTGGGCGAGGACGGCTTCGCCAAGGTCGACCCGACGCTGCAGCACCCGCGCTGCGTGTTCCAGTTGATGAAGCAGCACTACAGCCGCTACACGCCCGAAATCGCCAGCATGACCTGCGGCATGCCGCAGGACCAGATGATGAAGGTCTGGAAAGAGATCGCCACCTGCGCCGTGCCGGGCAAGACCATGACGATCCTCTACGCCTTGGGCTGGACCCAGCATTCGATCGGGGCGCAGATCATCCGCAGTGCGGCGATGGTCCAGTTGCTGCTGGGCAACGTCGGCATGCCCGGCGGTGGGGTCAACGCCCTGCGCGGGCATTCCAACATCCAGGGCCTGACCGACCTGGGGCTGCTGTCGAACTCGCTGCCGGGGTACCTGACGCTGGCCGGCGATGCCGAGCAGGACTACGCCGCGTTCATCGACAAGCGCGCCTCCAAGCCGCTGCGTCCGGGCCAGCTCTCGTATTGGCAGAACTATGGCAAGTTCCATGTCAGCCTGATGAAGGCCTGGTATGGCGCCAACGCCACCGCCGAGAACAACTGGGGCTACGACTGGCTGCCCAAGCTCGATGTAGCGGCCTACGACGTGCTGCGCATGTTCGAGATGATGAGCCAGGGCAAGGTCAACGGCTACATGTGCCAGGGTTTCAACCCGATCGCCGCGCTGCCGGACAAGAACCGCGTCACCGCGGCGCTGGGCAAGCTCAAGTGGCTGGTGATCATGGACCCGCTGGCCACCGAGACATCCGAGTTCTGGCGCAACGCCGGGCCGTACAACGATGTCGACACGGCCAATATCCAGACCGAGGTGATTCGCCTGCCCACCACCTGCTTTGCCGAGGAGGACGGCTCGTTGGTCAACAGCAGCCGCTGGCTGCAGTGGCACTGGAAGGGCGCTGACGGCCCGGGCGAGACGCGCACCGACGTGCAGATCATGAGCGAGCTGTTCCTGCGTCTGCGTGAGCGCTACAAGTCGGAAGGCGGCGCTTACCCCGACCCGATGCTCAACATCAGCTGGCCGTACAAGATCCCCGAGGAGCCTTCCCCCGAAGAGCTCGCCAAGGAAATGAACGGCTGGGCGGTGAGCGACATGACCGATGCCAGTGGCCTGGCCATCAAGGGCGGTCAGCAGTTGTCGGGCTTCGGCCAGTTGAAAGATGACGGCAGCACAGCATCCGGTTGCTGGATCTTCGCCGGCTGCTGGACCGAGCAAGGCAACCAGATGGCCCGGCGCGACAACAGCGACCCTTACGGCATGCACCAGGTACAGAACTGGGCCTGGGCCTGGCCGGCCAACCGCCGCATCCTCTACAACCGCGCCTCCAGCGACCCGCAGGGCAACCCGTGGGACCCGCACAAGAAACGCCTGGTGTGGTGGAACGGCAAGGCCTGGGGCGGCACTGACGTGCCCGACTTCAAGGTCGACTCGCCGCCTGAAGCGGGGATGAATCCGTTCATCATGAACCCCGAGGGCGTGGCGCGCTTCTTCGCCATCGACAAGATGGCCGAGGGGCCGTTCCCCGAGCACTACGAGCCGTTCGAGACACCGATCGGGATCAACCCGCTGCACCCGAACAACAAGAAGGCCACCAGCAACCCGGCAGGCCGGATCTTCGATTCGGTGTGGGACACCCTCGGCAAGCACGAGGAGTTCCCCTACGCAGCGACCACCTACCGGCTGACCGAGCACTTCCACTTCTGGAGCAAGCACTGCCGCCTGAACGCGATCATCCAGCCCGAGCAGTTCGTCGAGATTGGCGAAGTGCTGGCCGGCGAGAAGGGCATCAAGGCGGGAGATCGGGTGCGGGTGTCGAGCAAGCGTGGGCATATCGAGGCGGTAGCGGTGGTGACCAAGCGGATCCGTCCGCTGCAGGTCAACAACCAGACCGTGCACCAGATCGGCATCCCGCTGCACTGGGGCTTCACCGGTTCGACCCGGCATGGCTACCTGACCAATACCCTGGTGCCGTTCCTCGGTGATGGCAACACCCAGACGCCGGAGTCCAAGTCGTTCCTCGTCAACGTGGAGAAAATCTGATGGCCCAGCAAGATATCATCGCCCGCTCGGCCACCACGACCGTACCGCCTTCGGTACGCCAGCAGGAGCAGGTCGCCAAGCTGATCGACACCACCAAGTGCATCGGCTGCAAGGCCTGCCAGGTGGCGTGCTCGGAGTGGAACGAGCTGCGTGACGAGGTCGGCCACAACCACGGCACCTACGACAACCCGCAGGACCTCACCGCCGACACCTGGACCCTGATGCGCTTCACCGAGCACGAGCGCGATGACGGGAACCTGGAGTGGCTGATCCGCAAGGACGGCTGCATGCACTGTGCCGACCCTGGCTGCCTCAAGGCCTGCCCGAGCCCCGGCGCGATCATCAAGCACGCCAACGGGATCGTCGACTTCAACCAGGACCACTGCATCGGTTGCGGTTATTGCATCACTGGCTGCCCGTTCAACATCCCGCGGATCTCGCAGAAAGACCACAAGGCCTACAAGTGCAGCCTGTGTTCCGACCGCGTGGCCGTGGGCCTGGAACCGGCCTGCGTGAAGACCTGCCCGACCGGGGCGATCGTCTTCGGCAGCAAGGACGAGATGAAAGTGCATGCCGACGAGCGCATCGTCGACCTCAAGTCGCGCGGCTACGAGAACGCCGGCCTGTACGACCCGGACGGTGTCGGTGGCACCCACGTGATGTACGTGCTGCACCACGCCGATACACCCAGGCTGTATGCAGGCCTGCCGGACCAGCCGGTGATCAGCCCGCTGGTAGGGTTGTGGAAGGGCATCAGCAAACCGCTGGCGCTGCTGGCCATGGGCGCGGCGGTCCTGGCCGGGTTCTTCCACTATGTGCGGGTCGGGCCGCAGCGGGTCGAGGAGGACGAGCATCCCGCTCCGACCGATACCAGCGTGCACCAGGTGGATCCGGCAGTGCACGTCTATGACCCGGGCAAGCCCGGCGGGCAAGGGGAGCAGCGGCCATGAACGACAACAAGCCTATCCTGCGCTACAACGCCAACGAGCGGACCAACCACTGGATCGTCGCGATCCTGTTCTTCATGGCCGGGCTGTCGGGGCTGGCGCTGTTCCATCCGGCACTGTTCTGGCTCAGCAACCTGTTCGGTGGCGGCCCCTGGACACGCATCCTGCACCCCTTCCTCGGGGTGGCGATGTTCGTGTTCTTCCTGGGGCTGGTAATCCGCTTCTGGCGGGCCAACTTCATCACCGCCAACGACCGCCTGTGGCTGCGCCGTGTCGATCGGGTGATGCGCAACGAGGAAGAAGGCGTGCCGCCGATCGGCAAGTACAACGCCGGGCAGAAGCTGCTGTTCTGGACCTTGCTCGTGTGCATGCTGATCCTGCTGGTCAGTGGCGTGGTGATCTGGCGCGCCTGGTTCAGCCAGTACTTCGACATCGGCGCGATTCGCCTGGCCACCTTGCTGCACGCCCTGGCGGCGTTCGTGCTGGTGCTGAGCATCATCGTGCACATCTATGCCGGGATCTGGATCAAGGGCTCGGTAGGCGCCATGCTGCACGGCTGGGTCAGCCGCGCCTGGGCACGCAAACATCATGAGCTGTGGTACCGGGACGTGACCGGCGACAAGACGCCGCACAACCCCGGACGGAAAGAAGGATGAGCGCTTGAGCACGATTCTCGAACCCGGGCAGATCGAAGCGTCGGCGGTAATGCCGCCGTTTCTCCACCAGCCCGCCGACAACCTGTTCGAACTGCGCGCGGCGCGACTGGAGCAGCTTGCCGAGGGCCATGCCCTTGGCGACTACCTGAGGCTGGTTGCGCGCCTGTGCCGGGTGCAGCAGCAGTTGCTCGACAATCCACCCTCCGGCGTGCCGGTCGCCGAGCAGCGTCAGCGCGTGTGCATCAGCCACGGCCTGCCGCCGCTGGCGGCCGACAGCCTGGTGCGCGAAGGGCCGTGGTTGGTCTGGCTGCAGGCGCTGCTGGATCGCTTCGAGGTACCGGAGCAGGGTGCCCTGGCGGATGCCCTGAAGGTTCTGCGCAGCAGCGAAGAGAGCCAGCGCAAAGGTTGGGGTATCGCCTGGCTGAGCGGTCAGTACGATGCCGTGCCCGCGGCGCTGGTGCCTTTCATCGGCGCTGCGTTGCAGGCGGCCTGGGCCAGTTGGCGGCGGGGCTTGCCCAGCGATGAGCTCAAGCCCGGCAGCAGCCTCGCGCAATGTCCGTGCTGCGGCTCGCCAGCGATGGCGGGCCTGGTGCGCAACCGCGGCAAGCACAACGGGCTGCGCTACCTGGCCTGTTCGCTGTGCGCCTGTGAGTGGCATGTGGTGCGGGTCAAGTGTGTGTACTGCGAGTCGAGCAAGGATTTGCGCTACTCCAGCCTTGAGGATGATCGTCATGCCCCGGGCAAGGCGCCGCTGCGGGCGGAGTGCTGCCCTGGTTGCAGCACCTACCTCAAGCACTGCTACCTGGAAAATGACGCGATGGGCGAGGCGTTGGCCGATGACCTGGCCAGCCTGGCGCTGGATATCCGGTTGGACGAGGAGGGCTTTCATCGGTTGGCGCCGAACCTGATGTTGGCGCCTGGAGGAGGATGAGAGTCTACACTGCTACACCGAGTCGCCCCTATCGAGGGGCAAGTCGCAGCGGCGAACCGCCGCTCCTGCACTGACCCCGCCACCTTTGCGGACGACGGGCAACCTGTAGGAGCGGGCTTGCCCGCGAAAGGGCCATTACAGACACCGGATCAACCAAGGTAGTACCGCATGTCGTCAAGCCTCGCCAATCAAGCGCCACGCCTGCCCTCCATCGACACCCTGCTACGCCACCCCGCCTGCCAGCCCTTGCTCGATCGCCATGGCCGCGACGCCACCCTGGCCAGCCTGCGTCAACTGCTCGACGACCTGCGCGAACCCGCTCGCCTTGGCCAGTTGAGTGCCGTCGAACTGGCTGCTGAAATCCTGCTCGGTCGCGCCGGCGAGCGCCTGGCGATCCAGCAGCGCAGCCAGGTGCGAAGGGTCTTCAACCTCACTGGCACTGTGCTGCACACCAACCTCGGTCGTGCCTTGTTGCCGGAAGAGGCCGTACAGGCGATGCAGACCGCCGCCCGTTATCCGCTCAACCTCGAGTTCGACCTGGCCACCGGCAAGCGCGGTGACCGCGATGACCTGATCGAGGGCCTGATCCGCGAGTTGACCGGCGCCGAGGCAGTCACCGTGGTCAACAACAACGCCGCTGCCGTGCTGCTGGCGCTCAACAGCCTGGGTGCGCGCAAGGAAGGGATCATCTCCCGTGGCGAGCTGATCGAGATCGGCGGCGCCTTCCGCATCCCCGACATCATGGCCCGTGCCGGTGTGCGCCTGCACGAGATCGGCACCACCAACCGCACCCATGCCCGCGACTACGAGGCGGCGATCAATCCGCGCACCGGCCTGCTGATGCGCGTGCATTGCAGCAACTACAGCATCCAGGGCTTTACCACCCAGGTGCCGACCGCCGATCTTGCGCGCATCGCCCATCAACATGATCTGCCGCTGCTCGAAGACCTGGGCAGCGGCAGCCTGCTCGACCTCACCCGTTGGGGCCTGCCCGCCGAGCCGACGGTGCGTCAGGCATTGGCGGACGGCGCCGATATCGTCACCTTCAGCGGCGACAAACTGCTGGGTGGTCCGCAGGCGGGCATCATCGTCGGGCGCAAGGAGCTGATCGCCAGGATCAAGAAGAACCCGCTCAAGCGCGCGCTGCGTGTGGACAAGATCACCCTGGCGGCGCTTGAGGCGGTGCTGGCGCTGTACCGTGACCCCGACCGCCTGGCCGAACGCTTGCCCAGCCTGCGCCTGCTGACCCGGCCCCAGGACGAGATCGCAACCCAGGCGCAGCGCCTGGCGCCAGAACTGGCCGCGCGACTGGGCGAGCAGTGGACGGTCGCGGTCGAGCCCGCATTGGGCATGATCGGTAGCGGCAGCCAGCCGGTAGCGCGGCTGCCAAGCGCGGCGCTGTGCTTGCGGCCACAGGTGTCGAAGAAGCTGCGTGGTCGCAGCCTGAGGGTGCTGGAGCGCGCACTGCGCGAGTTGCCGGTGCCGGTGCTCGGACGCATCGATGACGATGCCCTGTGGCTCGACCTGCGTCAGTTGGATGACGAAACCCAGTGGCTGGCCCAGTTGCCGGCGCTGCAGCTGGGGCCGGTGCAGTGATCGTCGGCACCGCCGGGCATATCGATCACGGCAAGACTGCGCTGCTCCAGGCCCTGACCGGCCAGGCCGGCGACCAGCGTCAGGAAGAACGCGCCCGGGGCATGACCATCGACCTCGGCTATCGCTATGCAGCGCTGGCCGAAGGCGAACCGTTGACCGGTTTCATCGACGTCCCCGGTCACGAGCGTTTTATCCACAACATGCTCGCCGGCGCCCACGGTATCGACCTGGTGTTGCTGGTAGTGGCCGCTGATGACGGCGTTATGCCGCAGACCCGTGAGCACCTGGCGATCATCGAGCTGCTGGGCATTCCCCAGGCGCTGGTGGCGATCAGCAAGTGCGACCGGGTCGAGGCATCGCGACTGCTGGAAGTCCAGCACGAAGTCGAAGCGCTGCTGGCCCCCGGGCCTTATGCCGGGGCTCGGCAGTTCGTCTTGTCCAGCGTGACCGGTGAAGGCGTCGAAGTGCTGCGCCAGGCGTTGGTCGAGGCACGCACGCAGGTGCTGCGGCGCGGGAGCCAAGGAGGCTTTCGGCTGGCAATTGACCGTGCTTTCGCCGTTTCCGGTGCCGGCGTGGTGGTGACCGGCACCGCGCTGGCCGGGCAGGTGAGCGCGGGCGACACCCTGTTGCTGGGCAAGGCTGGCAAAGCTGTGCGGGTGCGTGGCCTGCATGCACAGAACCAGGCCGCGCTGGTGGCCGAGGCCGGGCAGCGCGTGGCGCTGAACATCAGTGCCGAGCGCCTGGCCGTGGAGCACGTGCACCGTGGGGATTGGCTGGTGCCCGAGTGGCTGCATGCGCCCAGTTCGCGTATCGATATCGAGTTGTCATTGTTGCCGGGCGAAACGCGCACCTTCGAGCATTTCAGCGCGGTGCATGTGCACCTCGGTACCCAGGACGTGACGGCGCGCGTGGCGCTGCTGGAGGGCGAGGCTCTGACGGCAGGCCAACGCATGTTCGCTCAGTTGCTGCTCAACGCACCGTTGCAGGCCGTGCATGGCGATCGCCTGGTGCTGCGCGACCAGCGCGCCCAGCGCACCCTCGGCGGTGGTCGGGTGCTCGATCCTTTCGCCCCCAGCAGGCAGCGCCGCAGCGAGTCGCGCTTGCGCCAACTGCAGGTGCTGCGCGATGCCTGCGATCTGGAGCAGGCCCTGCCGGCCCTGCTGGCGGCGGCTCCCGCCGGGCTCGACCCGCAGCGCCTGGAGCGACAGTTCAACCGTCTGCGTGACAGTTGGCGGTTGCCCGATGACGTCCAGGTGATTGCCACCCGCCAGGGGCCGTTGCTGTTCGACCGTCAGCAATGGCAGGCGCTCAGGCGTGAAGTGCTCGAGCAACTGGCGCGGTTCCACGAGCAGGAGCCCGACCAGCTTGGCCCCGACCGCGACCGCCTGCGCCGCTTCTGCGCCTTGCCGCTGGAGCGTGCCGCCTTTGTCAGCCTGCTGGACGAGTTGCTCGGTGAGGGCGCAGTCGCCAGCAGCGGCCCATGGTTGCACCTGCCGGATCACAAGGTGCAGTTGAGTGACGCCGATACTGCGCTCTGGGAGCGTCTGCAACCGCGTTTGCTGGAAGGTGCGTTCGATCCGCCCTGGGTCAGGACCCTGGCTGCAGCCGAGCAGGTGGAGGAAACCCAGGTGCGCCTGCTGATGCGCAAGCTGGCGCGGCTGGGAGTGCTGCACCAGGTGGTGCGCGATCTGTTCTACCCGCAGGAGACGATCCAGCACATGGCCGAGATGTTGTTGCGGCAGACACAGGACACGCCGGTAGTGCAGGTGGCGGCGTTTCGCGATATGTTGGGCATCGGTCGCAAGCGCAGTGTGCAGATTCTCGAGTACTTCGACCGGCTCGGCCTGACCCGCAGGGTTGCCGAGCAACGTCACATCCGCGCCGATAGCGCGCTGGCCCGGCAGCAGGCCAGGCCCTGAGTTCAAGGAAGGCAATCGCGCCCGGTGGCGCGGCCGGGCTTCAAACCCGGTTGGGGACGGCAGCCGTTCCCGGGCAGGTTCGACTCCCGCTGCCTTCCGCCATTTTCGCCAGGCCCATTCGCGGACAAGCCCGCTCCCACAGGTACAGCACAATTCTCAAGAAATGTGGAAATCCCTGTGGGAGCGGGCTTGCCCGCGAAGAGGCCATGACAGGCTGAAACCTAAGCCCGCTCCCCACACAGGTCCAATGCAAACCACCGCTCTGCGGCCTCCACATCCAACCCAGCCCCCAACAGCGCGAACATCTTGCCCAGCGCCGCTTCGCGAGTCATCCCGCCACCACTGACCAGCCCGGTATCGCGCAGCTTGCTGCCGGCGGCATAGGTGTCGAACACCACCGCGCCTTCGGGGCACTGGCTGATCGCGACGATCATCACCCCGCGTTGACGCGCACCGTGCAGCGCGTCGAGCAGTGCCTGGTCATCGGACGGGCCGGTACCGCTGCCATAGCACTCCAGCAGCAAGCCCTGGACCCCCGCGTCGAACAGCCCGCGCAGGTAATCTGCACACAGCCCCGGGAACACCGGCAGCACCGCCAGCTTCACCGCTTGGCGCACCTGGCGGTAGTCCAGGCTGGCAGGGATCTGTGCAGCGCGCTCGCCTTCGCGGTGGCGTTCCATCACGGTGAACGCATCGAAGGCTTCGCTGCGCAGTTTCGAGGCGCGGCAGCCGTGCAGCAACCGGCCGTGGAAGTAAAGCTGCACGCCGTTACCCAGGCCCTGCTCGAACTGACGCAACGCGCCGACCAGGTTGTCCCAGGCGTCGCTGCCTGGCGCACCGGCCGGCAGCATGGAGCCGGTAAGCAGGACCGGCACCTGCAGGCCGAGCAGCAGGAACGACAACGTTGCCGCGCTGTAGGCCAGGGTGTCGGTGCCATGCAGTACCAGCACGCCGTCATGGCCGTCATGCTCGACCGCCTCGACGATGGCGTCACGCATCGCCAGCCAATTGGCCTGCTGCATGTTGGCGCTGTCGATCAGCGGGTTGAGCTCGCGCAAGGTCCATTGCAGTGTCGGCGCGTCATTGCGCTGTGCGAGGTGGGCACGCATACGCGCATCGAAGCCACCCGCCGGCGCCAGGCCCGCGGGGGTCTGCAGCATGCCGATGGTGCCACCTGTGTAGAGAACGAGGAGATTCTTGACTGCACCCATGGAAGGATTCCGAAGCGAGGAGCGAAGGAAAGCCGGCCGCCCACGAGCGGGGCGGCCGGGCAGGGCAGGGTATCAGCGCTGGTGCTGAAGTTCGCCAGCAGCTTTGTCAGTGGCTGTTTCAGCCTGAGGATTGGCTGGCCAGGCGGCACGGTCCAGGTCCAGGTCGGCAAATTTGCTGGAGTCGAACACCGGCTGCTTGATGCCGGCCTTGCGCTGTGCGTCGTAGTCGCGCATCACGCGCAGGCCGACCTTGAACAGCAGGGCCAGGGCGACCAGGTTGACGAAGGCCAGACAGGTCATGGTGATGTCGGCGAAGGCGAACACGGTCGACAGGTCTTGCATCGAACCCCACACCACCAGCGCCAGCACCAGGCCGCGGAAGGCCATCAGCACGACACGGTTGCGGCTCAGGAACTGCAGGCTGTTCTCGCCCAGGTAGTAGTTGTAGAGGATGCAGGTGAAGACGAACAGCGACAGCGCGACGCTGACGAAGATGCGGCCCCAGTCACCGACCACGGCGGCCAGCGAGTTCTGGGTCAGGACGATACCGTCGCCTTCGAAGCCTGGGGTGTAGAAGCCCGACAGCAGGATCAGCAGCGCGGTGCAGGTGCAGATCACGAAGGTGTCGAGGAACACGCTGAAGGCCTGCACCACGCCCTGGGCGCCCGGGTGCTTCACTGCCGCCACGGCCGCGACGTTGGGGGCACTGCCCAGGCCCGCTTCGTTGGCGAACACGCCGCGTTTCACGCCCATGACGATGGCGCTGCCCAGCAGGCCGGCAAAGGCTGGGTCGAGGCCGAAGGCGCTCTTGAAGATGGTTTCCAGCATGGCAGGCACGTGTTCGATCTGGGTGCCGATCACGTACAGGGTCACGCCGATGTAGGCCAGGGTCTTGATCGGCACCAGCAGGTCCGACACCGCGGCGATGCGCTTGATGCCGCCGATGAAGGTGATGGCCAGCAGCACTGCCAGGACGATACCGGTGTGGCGTGGGTCGAAGGCAAAGGCGTTCTGCAGCGAATGGGTCACGGTGTACGACTGCAGGCCGATGAAGGCGAAGCCGTAGGTGACCAGCAGCAGGATCGAGAACACGATCGCCATGCTCTTGAGCTTCAGGCCGTGCTGAATGTAATAGGCCGGGCCGCCGCGGTACAGGCCGTCGCCGTCGGCGCGCTTGTAGACCTGGGCCAGGGTACATTCGAAGAAGCTGCTGGACATGCCCACCAGTGCGGTGACCCACATCCAGAACACTGCGCCTGGGCCGCCCAGGGTCACGGCGATGCCGACACCGGCAATGTTACCTGCACCGACGCGGCCGGCGAGGCTCAGCATCAGGGCCTGGAACGAGCTCAGTTGGCCAGCCTGGCCGCGCAGGGACTCCTTGAACACGCCGAACATGTGGCCGAAGTGGCGGAACTGGACGAACCGGGAACGAATGGTGAAGTAGCTACCGAGCCCGACGATCAGGACGATGAGCAGTTTTCCTGAAAGGAAATCGTTAAGTGCTTCGAGCATTGGAAAATGACCTCGATTCTTATTCTTCGTGTGGAGTGACCAGCGGCGACAGAGACGCGCGCTATCGTTGGCGCGCATGGTTGGTCATGACACCTGTGGTTACAATTTCGCGGGTTGCTCTGTTTTGGTGCGACTTGATGCTAGACTTGCACCACTCGCATCACCTGGAACGCCGTTCATGGCCGATTTTCTAGCCGCCAATCTCAAACTCGCCTGCAGTCACTACCGCTCTATTTCAGAGGTTTGCCGACAGCTGTCGATAAATCGCGCGCAATTCAACAAGTACCTGAGCGGGCAGAGCCAGCCGACGACCTACAACCTCAAGCGCATCGGCGATTTCTTCGGGGTCGAGGATTACGAGTTGAACCTGCCGCCGGAACAGTTCGCCCGGCTGATCGGTGCGCGCAACCCTTCGGTGTCGTCAGGCCCGCAGGACGACCCGATCAGCGAGCTGTTCAAGCCCTTGCATGCCCAGGCCGGCAACCTGTCTCGCTATTGCGGCTACTACTTCGAATATTCCAACTGCATGTCGGTACCAGGCTCGATCCTGGTGTCGCTGGTGCACCTGTGGGAAGAGCGCGGCAGCTTCCTGTTCGAGCGCCAGGAACGCCAGGAGCGCAGCAGTGCCGGCAGCCAGCATGCCGAGGTGCGTTGCCGCTACCTGGGCGCAGCGTTCCAACTACAGGATCGGGTGTTTCTGATCGACTACGAGTCGCTGACCCTCAACGAGATGAGCCAGACCGTGCTCATCCCCAGCTTCAAGAGCCGTATCACCCGCCTCAACGGGCTCAAGACCGGGGTCTCCAGCGGCGACCGGCGCAACCCTGCCTGCACCCGCGTGGTGTGGGAGTTTCTTGGTGAAGAGATCAACCGTATCAATGCCTATCGCCAGGTGAAGCTCTATCGCCCGGACGACCCGCGCATCGACGACGACATTCGCGACCGGCTCGGCGCCGGCGCGATCAGCAACGGGTTGTTCGAGATCGAATAGGGGTTTCGGCTCTACCAGCGCGGCGTCTTTTTCGCGGGCAAGTCGCAGCGGCGAACCGCCGCTCCCACAGGTAACACCAGCGTATTCAGACGCTATGGGGGCTGTGGGAGCGGGCTTGCCCGCGAAAAAGACACCGCGCTCCCTGGCACGCGCTACGCCCGTGTTCGCGGGACAAGTGGGGTGCCGAACCAGTCACTCCTGGTCGAGAATGAACGCCGCCACCGCATCCGCTACCTGATCGGCAATCTCCGGTGCATCGCGCAGGTGTGCGGCGATGCCGTGGTCGCAGTCGGTGAGCAACAGGCACTCTACATGGGGTGCCGGCACCGAGCGCAGCAGCGCATGGGTGACTTCCTCCGGTATCGGGCTGTAGCGCTGCACACCGCGCAGCATTCGGGTACCGGCGCTGGTGCCGGCGCCCTGGCCGTGGGTCTGGGAGTTGAGGCCGTCGTACTCGCCGATCACCAGCAGTACCCGCCCCTGGAACTGGCGCAGGAAGGCGTAGCTGTCGCAGTCGAGAAAGGCGTAGGGCTTGCGGATCGCCGCGCTGAAGGCCGGCCCGAATGGCGCGTCGTGGGCGTCATCGGGGTAGACCGCCGGGCAGATCAGCACCAGCTTGTCGATGTCTGGCAGTTGCGCCGCAAGCTTTAGGGCAATGGCTCCACCCAGGCTGTGGCCGACCAGGGTGCGGCAGCGTTCGGCGATATGCCGGTGGAAGCGCCGGGCCTCCTGCAGGTTGATCGCCAGGGTCGGTGCGCTGGCGCCGGGTTCGCTCGCCTGGCTGTGGCCGGACAGGTTGCCGGTCAGCGAGCCGATGCCCTGGCGTTGCAGGCGATAGAGCAGCGGGTTGAGGCGGGTGAAGTCGGAGCGTGCGCCGCCGACCACGAACAGTGGCGGAGCGCGCTCGCTGTCCGGCAAAAGCAGGCGTGCCTGCTGTTGATAACCGTCGAATGCTTCGTCGATGAAGCATTCGGTGCCCGGCGCAGGTTCGTCGTATTGCCAGCTGCCGCGTTGCTCGGAGGTGTTCGCGAAGTCCATGGCGCTCCCTAGAGGAACTGGTGTTGCAGCCATTCGCCGAGCGGGTTGCCTGCGCCAAGCAGCAGCTTGAGGGCCATGATGCAGCACACGCAGACCAGCAACGGCTTGATCAGCCTGGGTCCGAAATGCACCGCGCAGCGTGCGCCCAGTTGCGCACCGATGAACGCGGCACAGGCCATCGCCAGGGCCAGGGGCCAGATGATTGCCCCGCTCAGCGAGAATACCGAGAGGGCGCCCAGGTTGCACGCGGCGTTGAGCAGCTTGCTGTTGCACACGGCGCGCAGCAGGTGCTGACCCAGCAGGATTACGCAGGCGAGCATGAAGAACGAACCCACCCCAGGGCCGAATACGCCGTCATAGAAGCCGATCAGCGGGGCGGCGGTCAGGCAGAACACGGCGTTGGAGATCTTCGCCTTGCGCTCGTGCTCGTCGGGCTTGGGGCTGAAAGCGAAGTAGGCCGCAACCAGGATCAGCAGCACCGGCACGCAGGCTTGCAGGAACGTCTTGGGCACCAGGCTCACAGACAGCGCGCCGAGGGCGCCGCCGGCGAAGGCCATGGCGGCCATGGGCAGGCCGCGTTGCCAGTCGATCATGCCCTTGCGGGCGAAGGCGACGGTGGCCGACACCGTCGCCGAGGCCGCCTGGAATTTGTTGGTGGCGATGGCCGCCAACGGGTCGATGCCGGCGACGAACAGTACCGGCAGGGTGATCAGCCCGCCGCCACCCGCGATGGCGTCGAAGAAGCCGGCCATCAGCGCCACCGACGCGAGTGTCAGCAGCAGGGAGACATCGATTTCCATCATTACCGCACGTTCCTTTTATTCAGCCGCGCACCAGCAGCGGATCCGGAGTGATCACCCGAGGTTGGGCGAAGGGGGAGTAGCCGAACAGCCGCACCAGCAGGCGACGGTTGTCCTGGACGATGTCGCGACCATGCAGGGCGCGGTTGTTGTTGATCACCAGGGCGGTGTCCGGTTGCAGCACGAAGGGCCGTGGCCGCGTCTCGGCGACCCGCTGCTGGAAGGCGTCGAAGGCCTGGGCGGCGAGGTCGCTGGCCTGGTCGTTGAGCGAGAACCGATACGAGTTGTAACGCAGGGCAAAGCCGCCGTTGGCGTCGAACTGCAGCATCGCGGTGGCCTGCTCCGGTTCACCGCTGCCCGCGACGAAACAGTCGCTGCGGGTGAAGTCGAACGACGCTGAGGTCAGCGCCAGCGCGTGCAGGCTGCCCAAGCCTTCTATGACCTCGCGCATGGGAATGACGTGGGTCGGCTCGTTCGCCGGGTTCCAGCGCGCGGTGAGGATCAGCGCAGAGGGTGCCGGCGAATGGTCATCGCGAGCGATCACCGAGCAGTTGTACGGAGCTTCGGTGTGTGGGCCCAGGCGCAGGCCAGCGTGGGAGCTGAGCTCCACGCGGGTGTCGCGGGTTTCCTGCGGACGCGGCTGGCTGCCGCCACCCTTGAAGTTGCCGACCAGACGCACCTGCTTGCCCTCGTTGTCGATATCGAAGGCGAACGCCCGGTAGTGCACCAGCTCCAAAAGGATCTGGTTGCGTGAGGCCAGGTAGATGCAGTGGGGATCGTGCTCCAGGCCCTGCAGCTCAGGCAGGTCTTCGGGGATGGGGTCGTGCTCCGGGCAGCTCATGCCGCGGTACATCAGTGCAGAGAGCGTGCCGTCGGCGAAGCGCCGCAGTGTCGCTTGTTGCTGGACATCGAGCGATCTTGTCAGCGCTTCGGCGCATTGCCGTGCCTTGCCGGCTGCCCCGAAGACTTCCGGGCCGCCGAGTCGGGCGAGGGATTGGCTGGCGACGAACAGCGCAGCGGCTTGATCCTGGGTAAATTCCAGGTACGCGACTTCGGAATCCTGCATGGGAAACCTTCCTTGTTATTGTTGTGTTGGCGTTCCGTGCCGGCCGACAGCTGGAGTGAGTTGACCTGACTGGGGTGACTCCAGTCGGTAGTGGCCAACTGCCGCGCAGTATCGGGTAGTTTCCGAAGGTGCAAAAGAGGGGGTGGAAAATTTCACAGCCGTGAAACGTTGTGAAGATCGAAGCTGGCGCGTCATGGTGGTGCTCCTGGTTACCGGGTGCGCATACGGGGCTGCCATGCCCCGGCCTCTGCTATTAGTTCAGGGTTTTCGTCTGGCGTGGTGCAAGACCGGTTTTATGTGAGCGACAGAGAAAGCTTCGATGCCTGTTGGAAACTTCCTACGTACAGACGGGGAAGCCCCTAGGGTTGGACTTCCCCTGGCGGAAACCGCAAAATGACCCCTTTCCCTAATCGATCTGAGCGGACCTGCTGACTCTATGCGTATGCGCCTGATGCTGTTGGGTGGTGGCAATGCCCTCGGGCAAGCGCTGATTCGTCTCGGGGCCGAGGAAGACATCGCGTTTCTGGCACCGCGCCCGCCGGACGAGGGCTGGGATCCGGCCAGCCTCACCCAGTTGCTCGACGATCACCGCCCCGATGCCCTGGTCAACCTGGCCTATTACTTCGACTGGTTCCAGGCCGAGTCGGTCAGCGAACAGCGCCTCGCCCTTCAGGAACGTGCCGTGGAGCGTCTGGCCGAATTGTGCCAGCACCACGAGATCACGCTGGTCCAGCCTTCCAGCTATCGCGTGTTCGACGGCTCGCGCGCCACTTCCTACAGCGAGAAGGACGAGCCGGTGCCGCTGGGCCTGCGTGGCCAGGCGCTGTGGCGCATCGAGCAGAGCGTGCGTGCGGCCTGCCCGCAGCATGTGCTGCTGCGTTTCGGTTGGGTGCTGGACGAAAGCATCGACGGCGCACTCGGGCGCTTCCTGACGCGCGCCGAGCAACCGCAGGAGCTGCTGCTGGCCGATGACCGCCGCGGCAACCCGACGCCGGTCGACGATGCCGCCCGGGTGATCCTCTCGGTGATCAAGCAGCTGGACTGCGATGCGCCGCTGTGGGGCACCTACCATTACGCCGGCAACGAGGCGACCACACCGCTGGCACTGGGACAAGCTATCCTTTCCGAGGCAGCACAGTGGCACAAGCTGGCGGTGCAGGCCCCCACCGCACAGGCCCACGCCGCGCGCCCGGATGCCAGCGAGGAGCCGCAGCACGCGGTGCTGGCCTGCAAGAAGATCCTTCATACCTTCGGCATCAAGCCCCGCGCCTGGCGCGCCGGCTTGCCGCCCCTACTGGACCGTTTCTATCGTCATGGCTGATGCCCCCATCCTCATTACCGGCGGAGCTGGTTTCATCGGCTCCCACCTGTGCGATGCGCTGCTGGACAAAGGCTATGCGGTGCGCATTCTCGATGACCTGTCCACCGGCAAGCGCAGCAACCTGCAGATCGACCATCCACGCCTGCAACTGATCGAAGGTGATGTTGCCGACACTGCACTGGTTACCCGTGCAGCCGCCGATTGCGCGGCGGTGGTCCACCTCGCTGCAGTCGCGTCGGTGCAGGCGTCGGTGGACGACCCGGTCAAGACCCACCAGAGCAACTTCATCGGCACTCTCAATGTCTGCGAGGCGATGCGCATCAATGGTGTGCGCCGGGTGGTGTTCGCCTCGAGCGCGGCGGTCTACGGCAACAATGGCGAAGGCCAGTCGATCACCGAGGACACGCCCAAGGCGCCACTGACGCCCTATGCAGTGGACAAGCTGGCTGGCGAGCAGTACCTGGACTTCTACCGCCGCCAACATGGGCTGGAGCCTGTGGTGTTTCGCTTCTTCAATATCTTCGGGCCGCGCCAGGATCCCTCGTCGCCGTACTCGGGGGTGATCAGCATCTTCTGCGAGCGCGCGACCAAGGGCTTGCCGATCACCGTGTTCGGCGATGGCGAGCAGACCCGCGACTTCCTCTATGTCGGCGACCTGGTGCAGGTGATGGTGCAGGCGCTGGAGCAGCCGCAGGTGGAAGAGGGCGCTGTGAACATCGGCTTGAACCAGGCGACTTCGCTGAATCACTTGCTTGCAGCATTGCAGCAGGTGGTTGGCAGCTTGCCGACGATCAGCCATGGCCCGGCGCGCGCGGGTGATATCCGCCACTCGCGGGCGGACAACCACCGGCTGTTGGCGCGTTTTGATTTTCCCCAGGCGACGCCGATCGCCGAGGGGCTGGCGCGTTTGTTGGGCAAAGACTGACAAACACGTTGGCGTTCCAGGTACTCCACTGATCTCCAGAACAGTGGAGTACGCCCGAACAGGCCCTGCCAGGCCATAACCCCTTCAAGCCCGCCGACAATCCTCCGGCCCCAGCACCCGCCCATCCCGCGCCCGTACTTCCAGCTTCGCCACAGGTTCGCCCTTGGCATTGTCCAGCAGCACCGAACGCGTCTCGCCCGCCTCGAACTGAAACCGCTCCCCCCACTGACGCAGGCCCACCACGATCGGAAACACCGAGCGGCCTTTTTCTGTCAGCACATATTCCTTGTACGCACTGCCATCCGACGCCGGCTGCAGCTCCATGAGCCCTGTTTCCACCAGCAGCTTCAGGCGCGTGGCGAGGATGTTCTTCGCCAGCCCAAGGTTCTTCTGGAACTCGCTGAAACGGCGCAGCCCATCGAACGCGTCGCGGAGGATCATCAGTGCCCAGCGGTCGCCGAGCACTTCGAGTGCCCGGGCCACGGGGCATCGGCTGTTGTTTTCGTCGAGCATCGATCATTCCGGATGAGACAGTTTGGTTGCAGATTAAAACCAGGTTTGTTAGAAATCCAGCTTGTGGTTTTGTTTTGAAACCAGATTGCCAGGAGTCTGCATGTCATCTGCCCACGATGCCTCTTCGTTTCAACTCACTCGCGGCCTGACCCTGTTGCTGGCCGCAGCCTGCGCACTGGCGGTGGCCACGGTGTACTGCGCCCAGCCCCTGCTGGAGTCCATGGCCCAGAGCCTGGGCGTGCCGAGTCGTCAGGTCGGCTGGGTGGTCGGCGCAACCCAGGCAGGCTACGCATTGGGCTTGCTGCTGATCGTGCCGCTAGGGGACCTGCTCGACCGCAAGCGCTTGATCCTTGCCCAGTTGCTGCTGTCGGCACTGGCGCTGGTCGCGGTCGGCCTGGCCCAGCATTGGGCGGCGCTGTTGGCGGCCATGGGCATGGTCGGGCTGATGGCCGTGGTGGTGCAGCTGATGGTCGCCCAGGCGGCCACCCTGGCGACACCGGCGCAGCAGGGGCAGGCGGTGGGAACGGTTACCAGCGGCATCGTGCTGGGGATTTTGCTGGCGCGGCTGGTGGCGGGAGTCGTGGCTGATCTGGCTGGCTGGCGAGGGGTCTATTTCGCTGCTGCCGGGTTGGCGCTGTTGATGGTTGTGCTGCTCGGCTGGCGTATGCCCGCTGCACGACCTCTGGGGCAGCGCCAACGTTACCGGGCGTTGTTGCGCTCTATGGCGGTGCTGCTGCGCGATGATCGCCTGCTGCGCCAGCGGGGTGTGTTCGCATTACTGATCTTCGCCGCGTTCAGCGTGCTGTGGAGCAGCATGGTGCTGCCGTTGAGTGCGCTGCAACTGACCCACACCCAGATCGGCCTGTTCGGCCTGGCCGGTGTCGCTGGAGCCCTTGCCGCATCGCGTGCCGGGCGCCTGGCCGATCGCGGCCTGGGGCAGCGCACCACGGGGCTGGCGCTGGGGCTGTTGACACTGTCGTGGCTGCCGAGCCTGTTCGTCGGGCAGTCGCTGCTGGCGCTGGTAGCCGGTGTGGTGATGCTGGACCTCGCCGTGCAGGCAGTGCATGTGACCAACCAGAGCCTGCTGCTGGCCGGGCGTGCCGAGATGGCCAGTCGCCTGATAGGTGCGTACATGTGCTGCTATTCGCTGGGTAGTGCGGTGGGTGCGGTGACGGCGAGCTGGGTCTACGGGGCGTGGGGATGGGGCGCGGTATGTGGGCTGGGGGCTGGAGTCAGCGCGTTGGCGTGGGGGTATTGGTGGTGGCTGCAACGCCAGGGTTGAGCGGCAGCCAGAGGCCCCGCTGTACGGCGGGGCCTGAGTGCGTTGCGTGTCAGAACTTGTAGCCGATACCGACCATGTAGACCCACGGATCGACATCGACATTGACCTTGGTCTTGCCCACGCCCAGGGCGCTCGGACCGTCGATGGTGGCCTTGGTGTCGATGTCGACGTACCAGACCGCGGCGTTGACCAGCAGGTTGTCGGTCAGCATGTAGTCCATGCCCAACTGGCCAGCCAGGCCGATGGAGTCCTGCAGCTTCATGTTGCTGAAGCCCTGCTGCTTGCGGGCGCTGCTGAGGTCTTCATCGAAGAACAGCGTGTAGTTGATGCCGATACCGGCATAGGGTTGGAACTTCGACGAGGCGTCCATCGGGTAGTACTGCAGCGACAGGGTCGGTGGCAGTTGCTTGATGTCGGCCAGCTTGCCGTCGAGCCCGCCGCCCAGGCCCTTGACGCCCACGGTGTGCTTGAACGGCGTGGCAGCGAGCAGCTCGATGCCGACGTGGTCGGTGAGCATGTAGGCGAAGGCCAGGCCCAGCTGGGTGTCGCTGTCGAGGGTGGCCTTGGTGCCGGAGACCTTGGCGCCGTCGAGCTTGAGGTCACTGCTGCTTTCGTTCGGCGCAGTGGTGATGGCGCCGGCACGCATGATGAAGTCACCCGCCTGGTGGGCGTGGGCAACGGGGGCTGCGAGCGCCAACGCGACGAGCGAGGCACCGAGCAATGTCTTGTTCATGGAAGCTCCCAGAGGACGTAAGTAATCGAGTAGTCCAATGGTAAGGAGCCGTCCAAACACATTGTTTGACTCAGCTCAACGAAGCGGGCTTCACACGGGCGACACAGTTCTCATTTCAGCTCATATGCGTAGATTTTCTCGGCTTCCATCTGGTAACCGGCGTCGGCCAGCTCGCTGCTGGTGTTCTTGACCTGCATGCGTCCCTCGATCCAGTAGGGCTGGTACAGGTCTTCGACGCGCACGCCCATCTCGCTGAAGATGTGCACGATCTGGTTGGACGGCGGCGGCGGCACGTGGATGCAGGCGCCGTAGTAGGGCACCAGGAGAAACTCGGTGGTGCGGCCTTCTTCGCTGACTTCCAGCGGTACGATGTAGCCGGGCAGTTTGACCTGCTGCCCGTCCAGCGCCTTGACCACCGGTGCGTCGGGCGCCTGCTGGCGGGCTGCCGGGGCAGACTCGGCCGCGAGCGCGTCGCCCAGCGAATTGCCCATCTGCGAGAGGTCATGCAGCGGGGTGAGCTGTGGGGGGATGACTGGCGCGCCCTCGGGGATCAGTGCCGGCCAGTCCAGCTCGCGCGGCTCGTCCGCCCAGGCCGGGATGATCAGCACCAGCAGCAACAGCAGGAGGATCTGTAGTGCTCTCTTCGCGGGCAAGCCCGTTCCCACAGGGATCGACATGACAAACTCTCAGAGGTGGATCGACAGGCCATCGGCCAACGACTGCCGGTAGGCACGCCAGGCCGGAACACTGCCCATCAGCAGCGCCGCACCGAGGATGATCGCCAGCAACGTCCATTCGTGCGGGCTTGGCCAGGCCAGCGGCAGGAACAGTCCGTAGTTGGACTGTACCGCGTCCTGGGCCAAGGCGATTCCCCCATAGAGCAATCCCAGCCCGGCGACGATACCGCTGACCGACAGCGCCAGCGCTTCGAGCACCAGCAGGCCGGCGATATGCCAGGGGCGCGCACCCACCGAGCGCAGGATGGCCATTTCGCGTCGCCGTTCGTTGAGGCTGGTGAGAATCGCCGTGAGCATGCCGATCAAACCGGTCAGTACCACGAACAGCGACACCACGAACAACGCCTGCTCGGCGATGCCCATCATGCCCCAAAGCTCTTGCAGGGCCACGCCGGGCAGGATCGCCAGCAGCGGCTCGCTGCGGAATTCGTTGATTTCCCGCTGCACGCTGAAGGTGGCGATCTTGCTGTTCAGGCCGAGCATGAAGGCCGTGATGGCGGTGGGCTGAAGGTCCATGGTGCGCGCCTGGTCGGCGCTGATGCGCGCGGCGCCGCGGGCTGGCACGCCGTTCTGCCAGTCGACGTGGATGGCTTCCATCCCCGCCAGGCTGATGTGCAGGGTGCGGTCCACCGGGGTGCCGGTGCGCTGCAGGATGCCGACCACGGTGAAGGGCTTGTCGTCGTGCTTGACCAGGCTGATGGTGGCGATGCCGTGGGCCAGCACCAGGCTGTCGCCGAGCTTGTAGTGCAGGGCTTCGGCCACTTCGGCGCCGAGCACTACTTCGAACGGGTCGTTGGCGAACTGGCGGCCCTGGCTCAGTTGCAGGTGCTGCTGGCGGCCGTACTGGTAGTGGGTGAAGTAATCGCTGTTGGTGCCCATCACCCGGTAGCCGCGGTGCGAGTCGCCCAGAGAGATCGGGATCGCCCACTTGACCCGCGGGTCCTTGGCGTAATGCTCGAAGCTGTCCCAGCGGATGTTGTTGGTGGCGTTGCCGATACGGAACACCGAGTACAGCAGCAGGTTGACCGACCCCGAGCGCGCCCCGACGATCAGGTCGGTGCCGCTGATGGTGTTGGCGAAACTGGCGCGGGCTTCGGTACGCACGCGCTCCACGGCCAGCAGCAGGCACACCGACAGGGCGATGGCGAAGGCGGTGAGGAAGGCAGTGAAGCGGCGGTTGGCCAGGCTGGCCAGGGCTAGACGGAGCAGGTACATCAGGCCTCCCGAGGCTTGGCGGCGCGGTTGAGTTCGGCCAACGACAGGTCGCGGTCGAACAGGGGCGCCAGGCTCTGGTCATGGCTGACGAACAGCAGGCTGGAGCCTGCGGCGCGGCATTCGTCGAACAGCAGGCGGATGAACACCTCGCGGGTGTCGGCGTCGAGCGCGGAGGTCGGCTCGTCGGCGATCACCAGTTCCGGTTGGCCGATCAGTGCACGCGCAGCGGCGACCCGCTGTTGCTGGCCGATCGACAGGGTGTCGGCGCGCCGGGCGAGCAGATCGGGGTCGCCCAGGCCCAGGTGGGCGAGCAACTGCGCCGCTGCCTGGTGGATGCTGCCATGGCGCTGCGCGGCACGTTCGGCACGGCTGCGCGAAAAGCGGCAGGGCAACTCGACGTTTTCCTGCACGGAGAGAAACGGCAGCAGGTTGAACTGCTGGAAGATGTAGCCGGTGTGGTCGACACGGAAACGGTCGCGAGCGCCCTGGCCCAGCTCCGCCAGGTTCTGCCCGAGCAGCCGCACTTCGCCCTGGTCGGGCAGGTTGACCCCGCCCAGCAGGCCGAGCAGGGTGGTCTTGCCGCTGCCGCTGGGGCCTTTGAGGAACAGCGCCTCACCGGCCTCCAGACGGAACTGGGGGATGTTCAGTAACGGCTGCTGACCTGGCCAGGCGAAGACCAGGTCATGCAGTTCGATCAGCGGCTGGCTCATTCAGAACGCAACCACGGCCTTGGCCGGGGTGCTTTCGAAGCCCTTCTGGCCGTTCGGGCCGACCAACTGCACATTGATCTTCTGGGTTTGCGGGTACGCCTTGTACAGCGGCGACAGGTCGATCTGGGTCAGCTTGGCCGGAGCTGCGCAGGTCAGCTGGTAGTGTGCGTGGATCTCGCTGTGCTGGTGCTCATGCGCGTGGTCATGGTCGTGATCGTCGTCACCGTCGTCGTCCTTGGCCGATGGCTCGTCACCGAACAGCGGGCTTTCCAGCTCCTGCTGGTCTTCCTTGCAACCGGCCGCGCTGGCCAGGCCGAACAGCTTGAGCGGCTGTTCGAGCTGCTTGCGCACAGCCTCTACCTTGGCCTTGTCGGCATCGCTGCCCGGCATGTGCTCGAAGCCGACCAGGTTCATTGCCGGGCTCTCCAGCGCCAGCTCGAGAGTATTGCCATCCAGTCCGACGTTCAGGCGTGCGACGCCGTGCTCGTGGGCAGGCAAGGTGCCGTGGGCATGATCGTGGTCATGATCGTCATGGGCCTGGGCAACGGCCAGGGGCAGCAGGGCGAAGGGCAAGGCGAGGAGCAGGCGGCGCATGGACGACTCCAGAAGCGGACGGGAAAGATATCGTAATGTTATAACAACTTTTCTTGTCGATGCCAGACGCTTGGCGCAGGTTTCATGTCGTGGGAGCATGCACGTCATCGATCCGCGATTGAAGGAAGGCAGCGTGAGAATCCGAGGACAGATCGGCGACTGGCCGGTGGACCTGACCATCGAACTGGATCCGGCGGAGTGGGCCCAGCTTGGGCGCAGGCTCGAAGAGGCGCCTGCGGTGGCAGAGGTGGCGAGCGCGCCTGGTGCTGCGCCAGTGCGGCAGGATGATAGCCAGTGGTCGGCGGCGCGCGAGGTGTTGCGTCAGGCCGGAGCGCTCAGTGGGCCAGAGTTGCTGGAGCGGCTGGAAGGGTTGGCCGGCAGTGTCGCGGCCGGCAAGCGGCTGCTGGTGCGTTTGCGCCACAGCAGTGAAGTGAAGGTGGAAAGCGGTGCGGATGCGCCGGTGTATCGCTGGGTAGGCTAGAGGGCGGTGCGCGGCTGGATGCCACCTCCTGCAGGAGGTGGCGGCAGCTTGGGGCTCAGAACATCGCGGAAGACAACCGGCGGCGGTACACGCCCACCAGCGGATGATCGCCGCCGAGCAGGTCGAACACCTGCAGCATGGCTTTCTGCGGCAGGCCGTTGTCATAGGCGCGATTGCGCTGGAACAGCTTGAGCAGCCCGTCCAGCGCAGCTTCGTACTGCTGGCGCGCCAGTTGCTGGATGCACAACTGGTAAGCCGCTTCGTCATCCTGCGGGTTCTGCGCCAGGCGGCTCTTGAGCTCGGCGGCCTCCGGCAGGCTGGCGGCCTGGCGCAGGAAGGTCAGTTGCGCCTTGGCACCGGCCAGCGCGGCCTTGTGCTCATCGCTCTTGACTGCGTCCAGCACTTGCTGCGCTGCGTCCAGGTCGCCGCGCTCGGCCAGGCAGCGGCCGTAGTAGATCAGCGCCTCGGCGTTGCTGTTGTCTTCACCGAGCACGGCCTGCAGCAGCGCTTCGGCTTCGCTGAAACGGCTCTCGGCGAACAGCGCCTTGGCCTGCTCCAGTGGCGAGGCAGTTGGCGGGGCAGGCATCTGCACATGCGGCTCGAGCATGGCGCGAATCGCCGACTCCGGCTGGGCACCGGCAAAGCCGTCGACCGGCTGGCCATCCTTGAACAGCACCACGGTCGGCAGGCTGCGGATACCGAACTGGGCCACCACCTGCTGCTCGACGTCGCAGTTGATCTTGGCCAGCAGCAGCTCGCCCTGGTAGCCCTCGGCGATCTTCGCCAGCAGCGGCATCAGCGCCTTGCAGGGCGCGCACCACTCGGCCCAGAAGTCCACCAGCACGGGCTTGTGGAAGGAATTCTCGATCACCAGTTGCTGGAAGTTGGCATCGGTGGCGTCGAAGATGTAGGGCGTGGCGGTATTAGAGGAAGCTTGGCTCATCGCAACTCTCGCAGCTTTCGCAAATTCGGATTGGCACCACTATAAAGGCTCGCGGCTGGCGTGGTACAGGCTGACCCGGCGGAATTCGTGCGGCTCGGCCAGGTCTGGCAGGGTCAGGGCGTCGAGCACGCCGAGCTGGCGATAGAGCGGGTGGCTGAAGTCGCGTACCCGCGAGTCGGCGACCAATGCCTGGCGACCCCGGCCGAGAAAGGCATCGAGCAAGGGCAGGTTGGCGCGGTCGTACAGCACGTCGGCGACGAGGATCAGGTCGAAGCGGTCGGCTTCGGCGAAAAAATCCTCGCTGTAGCCCAGCGTCACGCCGTTGAGTGCAGCGTTGGCGCGGCATGCGTCCAGGGCCAGCGGGTCGAGGTCGCAGGCGACCACCTCGCGCGCACCGGCACGGGCTGCGGCGATGCCGGCGATCCCCGAACCTGCGCCGAAGTCCAGCACGCGCTTGTCACGTACCCATTCGGGGTGTTGGGCCAGGTAGCGGGCCATGGCCAGGCCGCTGGCCCAGCAGAAGCTCCAGTAGGGGGGCTCGTCGAGGATGCGCCGGGTCTCGTCGGGGCTGAATGCCCGGTCCATGTTCTCGGCGTCGAGCAGCCACAGCTTGAGGTCGCAGCCCGGCAATTCGCTGATGACCAGGCGCGCTTCGCCAATCAGGCCGCTGAGGGCCTGTTGCAGGTGTAGCGGTGTCACGTTATGGCGCCTTCTCGAAACGCAGTGGGCCGGTGGTCTGGGTTTCGGCCTGGACGATGCGCTGCGGCGGCAGGTGCATGATCAGTTGGCCGGAGCGGCTGGCGCGCCCGCGCAGCTCGACCCGGGCGCCAGCAGGAAAGGCCTCGGGGTTGAAGCGTAGATGATACGGCAGGGCCTGGCCGGTGCCGGTCAGGTCGCTGCTGGCCAGCAGGCGTTGGGGGCGGCCGCGCTCGTCGATCACCAGCAGTGCCAGCTCGACTTCGGCGCCTGCGGGGATTTCCATCAGGGTGCCGCTGAGTTCGCGCTGGTAGGCCGGCAGCGGGCCCGGTTCGTCGCTCTTCTTGACTGTCTTGGGCGCGCTGGGCGCCACAGGCTGTTCGGTCTTCGGCCGGTCGCTGCCGCAGGCGGCGAGCAGGCCGGCCAGGCACAGGACGACGAGGGCTCGATGGTGCATGGGGTAATCCTTCACAGGCAGATTTCTCTGGATGGTAACCCCTTTGGCTTGTCTTGCCAGTGGGATGCGCTACCATGGCCCTCCCTTTTTTTGTTGCCTGCCACCATGCACTGTCCCTTTTGCGGTGCCAACGACACCAAGGTCATCGATTCGCGACTGGTCGCCGAGGGCGAACAGGTCCGCCGCCGCCGCGAATGCGTCGCCTGCGGCGAGCGCTTCACCACCTTCGAGACCGCCGAACTGGTCTTGCCCCGGCTGATCAAGCAGGACGGCACGCGCCAGCCCTTCGACGAAGACAAACTGCGTGCCGGCATGCAGCGGGCGCTGGAGAAGCGCCCTGTCGGCGTCGAGCGCCTGGAAGCGGCGCTGGCGCACATCAAGAGCCGCCTGCGGGCTACCGGCGAGCGCGAAGTGAAGTCGCTGGTGGTCGGCGAGCTGGTGATGTCCGAGCTGCGCAAGCTCGACGAAGTTGCCTACATCCGCTTCGCTTCGGTGTATCGGCGCTTCCAGGACCTCGACGAATTCCGTGAAGAAATCGACCGCCTGGCCCGTGAGCCAGCCAAAGAGTAAGCATGTCCAGCCAGACCGCGTTGCTTGACGCCCATTACATGGCCCGTGCCCTGGAACTGGCCCGCAAGGGCCTGTACACCACCCACCCCAACCCGCGGGTGGGCTGCGTGATCGTTCGCGACGGCGAAGTGGTCGGCGAGGGCTGGCACGTGCGTGCCGGCGAGCCGCATGCCGAAGTGCATGCCCTGCGCCAGGCCGGTGAGCGTGCGCGTGGCGCCTGCGCCTACGTCACCCTCGAGCCCTGCAGCCACCATGGCCGCACGCCGCCGTGCGCCGAGGCGCTGGTCAAGGCAGGTGTGGCGCGGGTGGTGGCGGCGATGCAAGACCCCAACCCGCAGGTGGCCGGGCGTGGCCTGTGTCGGCTGGCCGAAGCCGGTATCGAGGTTGCCAGTGGCGTGCTCGAGGCCGAAGCCCGCGCGCTCAACCCGGGCTTTCTCAAGCGCATGGAGCATGGGCTGCCCTTCGTTCGTGCCAAGCTGGCGATGAGCCTGGACGGCCGCACTGCCATGGCCAGCGGCGAGAGCCAGTGGATTACCGGCCCCGCTGCGCGCGCCGCGGTACAGCGCCTGCGCGCCCGCTCCAGCGTGGTGCTGACCAGTGCCCAGAGCGTGCTGGCCGACAACGCGCGGATGACCGTGCGCGCCGCCGAGCTTGGCCTGGACGACGAAATGACCGCGCTGGCCGTGTCGCGCCCGCCGCTGCGGGTGTTGATCGATGGCCGTCTGCGCCTGCCGCTGGACGCCCCGTTCTTTCAGGCCGGCCCGGCGCTGGTGGTCACCGCCGCCGCGCAGGACCCGCGCTACGCCGCCGCCGGCCACGAGTTGCTGGTGCTGCCCGGCAGCGATGGCCAGGTCGACTTGCCTGCGCTGCTGCGCCTGCTGGCCGAGCGCGGTGCCAGCGAGGTCCTGCTCGAAGCGGGCGCCGGTCTGGTCGGCGCCTTCGCTCGCCACGGCCTGATCGACGAATACCAGCTGTTCGTCGCCGGCACTTTCCTCGGCTCCCAGGCCCGCCCGTTGCTGGAGTGGCCGCTGGAGCACATGAGCGAAGCGCCGCGGCTGAAGATCATCGAAATGCGCGCCGTGGGCGATGACTGGCGAGTCACGGCCATCCCCTTGCCCGCGCCCGGCGTATAATGCCGGGCTTGCTTCGCGCAGCCCGTACCTGAGGAGAACACCATGTTCACCGGCATCATCGAATCCATCGGCACCATTCGCAGCATGACCCCCAAGGGCGGTGACGTGCGCGTCTACGTCGAAACCGGCAAGCTCGACCTGGGCGACGTCAAGCTCGGCGACAGTATCGCGGTCAACGGCGTGTGCCTGACCGCCGTGGAACTGCCAGGCGATGGCTTCTGGGCCGACGTCAGCGTCGAGACCCTCAAGCGCACCGCCATGGTCGAGCTCAAGAGCGGCAGCCGCGTCAATCTCGAAAAGGCCCTGACCCCCACCACCCGCCTGGGCGGCCACCTGGTCAGCGGCCATGTCGACGGTGTCGGCGAAATCGTCTCACGCAGCGATAACGCCCGCGCCATCCAGTTCCGCGTACGCGCCCCGAAAGAGCTGGCCAAGTACATCGCCCACAAGGGCTCGATCACCGTCGATGGCACCAGCCTGACGGTCAATGAGGTCGATGGCGCCGAGTTCGAGTTGACCATCGTCCCGCACACCCTGTCCGAAACCATCATGGCCGACTACCGTGCAGGTCGTCGGGTGAACCTTGAGGTCGACCTGCTGGCCCGTTACCTGGAGCGTCTGCTGCTGGGCGACAAGGCCGCCGAGCCGAGCAAAGGCAGTGGCATCACCGAAAGCTTCCTGGCCGCCAACGGCTTCTTGAAATCCTGATTGAGAAGGGGGTGCCGCGTGGCGCTCAACAGCATCGAAGAACTGGTCGAAGACATCCGCCAGGGCAAAATGGTCATCCTCATGGATGACGAAGACCGCGAAAACGAAGGCGACATCATCATGGCAGCCGAGTGCTGCCTGCCCGAGCACATCAATTTCATGGCCAAGCACGCTCGTGGCCTGATCTGCATGCCGATGACCCGCGAGCGCTGCGAAACGCTCAAGCTGCCGCTGATGGCGCCGCGCAACGGCTCCGGCTTCGGCACCAAGTTCACCGTGTCGATCGAGGCCGCCGAGGGCGTCACCACCGGCATCTCCGCCGCCGACCGCGCCCGCACCGTGCAGGCTGCCGCCGCGAAGGACGCCAAGGCCGAGGACATCGTCAGCCCTGGCCACATCTTCCCGCTGATGGCCCAGCCTGGCGGCACCCTGGCCCGCGCCGGCCACACCGAAGCGGCCTGCGACCTGGCGCGCATGGCCGGTTTCGAGCCGAGTGGCGTCATCTGCGAAGTGATGAACGACGACGGCACCATGTCGCGCCGCGCCGAGCTGGAAGTGTTCGCCGCCGAGCACAACCTCAAGATCGGCACCATCGCCGACCTGATCCACTACCGCATGATCCACGAGCGCACCGTGCAGCGCGTCTCCGAACAGCCGGTCGAAAGCGAGCTGGGCCAGTTCAACCTGGTCACCTACCGTGACTCGGTGGAAGGCGACGTGCACATGGCGCTGACGCTGGGCAAGATCTGCGCCGAAGAGCCGACCCTGGTGCGTGTGCACAACATGGATCCGCTGCGTGACCTGCTGCTGGTCAAGCAGCCGGGCCGTTGGAGCCTGCGCGCGGCCATGGCCGCAGTGGCCGAGGCCGGCAGCGGCGTGGTGCTGCTGCTGGGCCACCCGCTGGACGGCGATGTGCTGCTGGCGCATATCCGCGAAAGCGCGGGCGATGTGCAGGCCAAGGTGCCCAGCACCTACAGCACCGTGGGTGCCGGTTCGCAGATCCTGCGCGACCTCGGTGTGCGCAAGATGCGCCTGATGAGCTCGCCGATGAAGTTCAACGCGATATCCGGATTCGATCTGGAAGTTGTAGAATACGTGCCCTCCGAGTGACACAGGTGCGCCAGCATTGTCCTGGCGCTCGTGTCCGAACCCTCCCGAAGGCCGCCTGGTGCGGCCTCGCTCTTTAATATGAGAATACCGGAATGACCCTGAAGACCATCGAAGGTACCTTCATCGCCCCCAAAGGTCGCTATGCTTTGGTGGTTGGCCGCTTCAACAGCTTCGTCGTCGAAAGCCTGGTGAGCGGTGCCGTCGATGCCCTGGTTCGCCATGGCGTCAGCGAAAGCGACATCACCATCATCCGTGCCCCGGGTGCCTTCGAGATCCCGCTGGTGGCACAGAAAGTCGCCCAGCAAGGCGACTACAGCGCGATCATCGCCCTGGGTGCAGTGATCCGTGGCGGTACCCCGCACTTCGAATACGTGGCGGGCGAATGCACCAAGGGCCTGGCCCAGGTGTCCATGGAGTTCGGCGTTCCGGTATCCTTCGGCGTGCTGACCGTCGACTCCATCGAGCAAGCCATCGAGCGTTCCGGCACCAAAGCCGGTAACAAAGGTGCCGAAGCTGCCCTGTCCGCCCTGGAAATGGTCAGCCTGCTGGCGCAGTTGGAGGCCAAGTGATTAGCGACGACAGCGATCGTTTCAACCCGCGCGATCCAAAACCTGCGGATGCCGGCAAGCCCTCCAAGAGTGCCAAGCGTCGCGAAGCCCGCAAGCTCGCCACGCAAGCGCTCTACCAGTGGCACATGGCGCAGCATTCGCTGAACGAGATCGAGGCTCAGTTCCGGGTCGATAACGATTTCTCCGATGTCGACGGTGCCTATTTCCGCGAAATCCTCCACGGAGTTCCGGCAATCAAGGGCGAAATCGACAGCGCACTCAGCCCTTGCCTGGACCTGGCACTGGACGAACTCGACCCGGTCGAGCTGGCCGTGCTGCGTCTGTCCACCTGGGAGTTCATCAAGCGCGTCGACGTACCGTACCGCGTGGTGATCAACGAAGGCGTGGAGCTGGCCAAGGTCTTCGGTGCCACCGATGGCCACAAGTTCGTCAACGGTGTGCTCGACAAGCTCGCGCCCAACCTGCGCGAAGCTGAAGTCAAGGCCAACAAGCGCTGATCGCGGCGCTGACGAGCCATGGGTGAGTTCGAGCTGATCCGTCACTTCTTTGCCGCCGCGCCTTGTGCGCAGGGCGGTGACGGCGTGGCCCTGGGGATCGGCGACGATTGCGCCCTGCTGGAGCTGCCGGCCGGCGAACAGCTGGCAGTCTCCACCGACACGCTGGTTGCAGGCGTGCACTTCCCGGCAGTCTGCGACCCCTCGCTGCTCGGCCAGCGCTCGTTGGCCGTTGCCGCGAGCGACCTGGCGGCCATGGGCGCGACTGCCATCGGCTTCACCCTGGCCCTGACCTTGCCCGAGGTCAGCGCGGATTGGCTGCAAGCCTATGCCCAAGGCCTTCAGCGCATGGCCCACCGCTGTCGCATGAGCCTGATCGGCGGCGACACCACCCGCGGCCCCCTGAGCTTCACCGTCACCGTGTTTGGCCGGGTTCCGGCCGGGCAGGCCTTGCGCCGTGACGGTGCCAGGCCGGGCGACCTGCTGTGTGTCGGCGGCAACCTGGGCAACGCCGCAGGGGCCTTGCCGCTGGTGTTGGGCGAGCGCCAGGCGCCGGCTGAACAGGCCCAGGCGCTGCTTGCGCAGTACTGGTCGCCGATGCCGCAGCTCACCTTGGGCGAGCTGCTGCGTGGCCATGCCACGGCGGCGCTGGACGTTTCCGACGGCCTGCTTGCCGACTGCGGTCATATCGCCCGGGCCTCGGGCGTCGCCCTCGAAGTGAACCAGCATCAGGTTCCGGTATCTACCGAACTGGAGGCTTTCCTCGGGCGTGACGCTGCCGTGCACGCGGCGCTCACCGGCGGCGACGACTATGTGCTGGCCTTCACCATCCCCGCCGCGCAACACCAGGCATTGCAGCTGCCGGGGTTCATCCATGTCCATGTCATCGGCCGCGTCCTGGACGGGCAGGGCGTCACGCTGCGTGATCGCCAGGGTCGTGACATCACCCCCACGCAACGGGGCTATCAACATTTCAGGGAGACACCGTGACCGACCACCCCAATCAGGTGCCTGCGGAGTTCGTTCCGCCTTCGGTCTGGCGCAATCCATGGCACTTCATCGCGTTCGGCTTCGGCTCCGGCACCTTGCCCAAGGCGCCGGGGACCTGGGGCTCGCTGGTGGCGCTGCCGTTCATCCCGCTGTGGCAGATGCTGCCGGATTGGGGCTACTGGCTGCTGCTGGGAATCACCATGCTGTTCGGCTTCTGGCTGTGCGGCAAGGTGGCGAACGACTTGCGCGTGCACGATCATGAAGGCATCGTCTGGGACGAGATGGTCGGCATGTGGATCACCTTGTGGCTGGTGCCCGAAGGTTGGCAGTGGCTGCTCGCAGGGTTTCTGATGTTCCGCTTCTTCGACATCCTCAAGCCTTGGCCGATCCGCTGGATCGACCGCCATGTGCACGGCGGTGTCGGCATCATGCTCGACGATATCCTGGCCGGCGTGTTTGCCTGGCTGGGCATGCAGGTGCTGGTTTGGGCGGTTGCCTGAGACAAGGAGCGGGTCGATGGCCATACGGACTGTGCTACTGGCGCTGACACTGGTTTTCCTGCCCTGGGGCGCCGGGGCCGCCGAGCTGCCGAAGCAGGTGCGACTGGTCAGCGAGGAGTGGATCGACTACACCAACGCCGATGGCAGCGGGGTTGCCTGGGATGTGCTGCGCAAGGTGTTCGAACCGGCCGGGGTGAAGGTCGAGGTGACGAGCGCGCCTTACAGCCGTGCAGTCGGACTGGTCAAGCGCGGCGAGGCCGATGCCTGGGTGGGTTCGTACAAGCAGGAGAACGAAGACAACCTCTACCCGCGCTGGCACTTCGATATGGACCATATCTATGCATTGGGGCTCGCCAGCAAGCCGGTTCCGACGCTGAACAGCGTCGGCGAGTACCGCCTGGCGTGGGTGCGCGGCTATGACTACCAGAGCTACCTGCCCGATGTGAAAAACTTCCGCGAGATCCAGCGCCGCGAAGGCATCCTGCCGATGCTGGAGCATGACCGGGTGGATTTCTATATCGATGCCGAAACCGAAGTGGATTACGTGCTGCACCAGGCCAGCAAGCCGCAGGACTTCCGCCGCACCCACATCGCTGAGCTGCCGCTGTACCTGGCCTTTACCCGCAGCGATCAAGGCAAGGCTCTGCGCGACCTGTTCGACCAGCGCATGGAGAAGCTGGTACGCAGTGGCGAGCTGCGGTCGATCTTCGAACGCTGGAAGCAGCCGTACCCGTTCGCTTCCGACAGCCAGCCGCATTGATCGCCGAGGCGCCTACCACGGGGGCGTATCTGGCGAGCCTATGCATCGAACTTTTCGATCTTAAGCCGCGAGATTCAGCCTGCGCATGCCCGCTGGGCTGCTGATACAATCTGGCCCATTGAAATTTCCTACTTATCAGGAGCACAACGTGCCCGTCGTCTTTGTTGCCGCCTCCAAACTCCCAACGCCCTTTGCGACATTCACCATGCATGGCTTTCTCGACGAAGCCACCGGCCGCGAGCATGTGGTGCTCAGCCTGGGTGATATCGCCGACGGTGAACCGGTGCTCGGGCGTCTGCACTCCGAATGCCTGACCGGCGACGCTCTGTTCAGCCAGCGTTGCGACTGCGGCTCGCAACTGGAAGCCGCGCTGCAGGCCATCGCCCGTGAAGGTCGTGGCGTGCTGCTGTACCTGCGTCAGGAAGGTCGAGGCATCGGTCTGTTGAACAAGATCCGCGCCTATGAGCTGCAGGATGGCGGCGCCGATACCGTCGAGGCCAACGAGCGCTTGGGCTTTGCGGCCGACCAGCGTGACTACGCCATGTGCCTGCCGATGCTCGAGCATCTGGGCGTCAAGTCGCTGCGCCTGATGACCAATAACCCACGCAAGGTCAAAGCCCTGACCGACATGAACATCGTGGTTGCCGAACGCGTGCCGCTGCACACTGGCCACAACCCGCACAACCGCCTGTACCTGGCGACCAAGGCCGACAAGCTCGGTCACATGATGGGCAACCGTCACCAAGGCGAGGCGCCCCAAGCGTGACCCGTGGCCAGGTGAAGCGGCGCCTGGCGTTGGCCTGGTGGCAGTATCTGGCTGTCGGGCTGGTGCCGCTACCGGTCATGGCCTGGGCTTTTGGTGGCAGTGAAGCGCTGATTCCGGTGCTGGCGATGCCACTGTTCATTGCCGGTGCGGCCACCATGTTTCTCAGCCTGCCGCGCTTCGGTGCCTATAAGCGGGCGCTGATCGCCACCTCCAAGGTGCTCGACACCCCCGAAGAGCCCGCCGCCTGGATTGAACTGGCGCGGGTTCGTCGCCTGGCCATGACCTACGCCTGCTTCCCGGCCTGGATCGCCGCGCTCTCGGTGCTGGTGGGGCTGGAGGCGGTGCCTCAGGTGCTACTGGCGTTGTCCACCGTGGTGCTGCTCTACCTCTACCGCATCCCGCGCCAACTGGACTGATGCGCGCCTTTTTCGTTGCCGTGCTGCTGTCGATCGGTGCATTTGCCGAGGCTGGGCCGCGCGTGATCAGCCTCGGGCCGTCGATGACCGAGATCGTCCTGGAGCTTGAGGCGGACGATTTGCTGGTGGGCGTGCTCGACAGCGGCGAGCGGCCGCAGCGTCTGAAGGATCTGCCATCGGTCGGGCGCTACGGGCAACTGGACATGGAGCACCTGCTGGCGCTCAAGCCCGACCTGCTGCTGCTCTGGCCCGGCAGCGTGCCCCCGGCCCAGCGCGACCAGTTGCGTCAGCTGGGGATTGCCACGTTCAGCAGCGAGCCCCACGACCTGGAGCAACTGATCGAGCAGATCCAGACCATCGCCGTGCGCCTGGGGCGTGCCGAGCAGGGGCAGCGCTACGCGCAGAGGCTGCGCGAGCGCCTGGCCGAACTGCGCGAGCGCTATCGCCGCGAGCAGCCACTCAAGGTGTTCTATCAGGTCTGGGATCAGCCGTTGTACACCCTGGGTGGCCGTCAGGTGGTGAGCGATGCACTGGCGGTCTGTGGGGCGCGCAACGTCTTTGCCGACCTTGAGCAGCCTGCGCCGCAGGTGAGCGTCGAGTCGGTGCTGGCGCGCGACCCTGATGTGATCCTGGCCGGCGACGCTGCGCAGTTGGCTGGTTGGAAGGCCTGGCCAAAGCTCAGCGCCGTTGCCGGTGGGCACCTGCTGGTGGTGCCCGACAAGGGCCTGGAGCGTCCCAGCGGACAGATGATCGACGCGACGGCGCGCCTGTGTGCGCTGCTGGCGTCTACAGCGCCGGTGTCCAGGTAAGGCTCAGCAGCCAGGTGCGGCCTTCTTCGCGGTAGCCGTAATTGTTGCCCCGGAAGTTATAGAGGGCGCGGCTGTACTGCCTGTCCAGCAGATTGTCGAGTTTCAGGTCGAGCCTCAGTTCTCTTGTGGCCAACCAGCCACCACGAAGGCCGAGCAGGCCATACCCGCCGATGCGTTCTTTATTGTCTTCGTCGTTGTAGCTGCTGCTGACGGCTTGCCAGCTAGCACCGACATTGAAGCGGTCGAAGTCTCGATCTACATCCAGGCTTAGCGTTCGCCGTGCGCGACGAGCCAGGGTATGGCCGGTTTCGCGGTCGCGCGGGTCGATCTGTGCTAGGCCCAGCCGTGAAGCCCAGCCGTTCCAGTCCTGGTTCAAGGCCAGTTCAATGCCGTTGATTCGTGCCCGGGCAGTATTGGCCATGGCATCGGTTGTCGAATCGTAGGTGATGGCATCGCGTAGTTCGGTGCGGTACAGCGATGTTTCCAGACGGCTGCTGTCAGTCAGTTGGCTGCGCCACTGCAGCTCGTAACTTCTGGAGTGCTCCGGCTTGAGGTCTGGGTTGCTGAACCCGGGGTAGTAGAGGTCGTTGAATGTTGGAGCTCGGAAGCCTTCGCTGTAGGACAGTAGCAGGTCGTTGCTCGGGTTCAGGGGCAAGCTCAGGTTGCCGCTCCAGGTGGTCTGGCTACCGAACTGCTGGTTGTCGTCCTGGCGCAGGCCGAGCTCTGTTGAAAAGTGCTGGCCCTGGAAGCGGTGTTGGGCAAACACGGCGCGGTTCCAACGGCTTTGCTGGGTGAAGTCGGTACTGGCATGTACCCGGTCCTGATACCAGTCGCCACCCACCAACATGCTGTGCTGTTCGTTCAAGCTCAGATCGTTTTGCCAAGTGGCCTGGTCGCGATAGGTGTTGAACGGCGATCGGGTGCCCGCCAGCTTGTCGCGGCTGTCGTCACGGTTCTCGCTGTGGGCCAGTTCGAGGCGCGAATGCCAGCGCTCGCTGAGCTGGGCGTCGAGATAGCTGCCCAGGCTGCTGACGGTGAAATAGGAGTAGGGCAGTTGTGCGCTGGCACCGCCTGGCTCGTCGAATTCATGACGCCCCCGGCTGTCGAGCAGGTTCACCCCGGCCTCGAATCGCTCACCGAAAGTATGGCTCAGGCTCAGGTTGAAAGACTTGTTGCGGTAGGCGTCGTGATCGCCATCGCTGGCGAAGGACGGTCCGGTCGAATCGATGCCTGCGGTTTCGTCGAGGCTGGCGCCGAGGTTGAAGCGTGTCTGGCCATCGCCACCGGACAGTCCCAGGCTGCGCTGGAAGGTCTGGTTGCTGCCGGCCGCCAGGCGCAGCCGCGGTTGCAGGCCGGGGCCGCTGGCGCGTCGGGTGAAGATCTGGATCACCCCGCCGATGGCGTCGCTGCCGTAGACCGCCGAGCGCGAGCCGCGCAGCACTTCGACGCGCTCGATCTGGTCGACGTCGAGAAACTGCAGGCCGCTGTCGCCGGAGGTGGCGTTGGCAATGCGTACGCCATCCACCAGCACCAGGCTCTGCGCGGCCTTGGTGCCGCGGATGAAAATCCCGGGCAGGCTGCCGCGGCCACCGGTGGGGGCGACTTGCACGCCGGGCACGCGGGTCAGCAGGTCGGTGACGCTGGAGGGTTGCAGACGGTCGATGTCGGCGCGGGTGAAGACCGTGTTGGCGGCGCTGGTGGCGCTGCGCGATTCGACTTCGCGGTTGGCGCTGATCAGCACGTCGGGGAGCTTCAGGGCGTTGTCGCGTTCGGCGGCCAGCAAGGGCAGAGGGAGGCAGAGCAGCGGTGCAAAGGTCAGGATTTTCATGGGCAGTACAATAGCATTCGCGGGCGAG